>NZ_JAWYAJ010000223.1:52229-55246 GCF_034124845.1 Robinsoniella sp. | reverse complement strand
TTAAAGGAATTTGAACTGCTGGACAGGAATCTGAACCAGGCAGAGGAGGAGTGGAGCAGGGGGCTGGACAGGATGTTTCAAGCGTTTTACAGCCCGAAATGGAATTTATCTGTACTGAAAAACTTCTTATCAACCTGGCAGTATTATGAGAAGAAGTGGGAAGATAAGCTTCGTATGGATGATGACACATGCAAGCAGGCATGTTATACAGTTGACCAGTTAAGAGCATATTGTGAGTCTTGCTGCAGGAGGATCTGTATGGAAATACAGCAGGAGAAAGAGAACTCCTATTCCGTAAATGTCAGACAGATCATAAGTTTCATACAGGAGCATTTTCAGGAAGAACTGACGCTGGATTATATAGGATGTAAATTTCAAATGAATGGCGTTTACTTAGGGCAGCTTTTTAAAAAGGAAGTAGGAACTACCTTTTTAAAATTTCTCACAGACTATCGCCTCAGCCAGGCTAAGAAAATGCTGGAGGATGGGCAGTATCAGGTGTCAGAAGTGGCTGAACGTGTGGGATATAAGACAAGCCAGTATTTCAGCCAGATTTTTTATAAGTATATGAGGATAACGCCGCAGGATTATAAAAAATGGGGGAAACAGGGTGGAAAAGAAAAGCTTAAAGAAAAGAATCTTGACTAAGATTGCATTTGCATTAACAGCAGCCACAGTTGTAAGTACAATTGTGGCTTATATCTATTTCAGCCGGATTGTACGGGATCAGAAGATTCACGATGAACAGATAAAACTGCGTCAGATTGTAAGCCAGCTGGATTTTATGGTGAAAGACATACAGAACTTTACGAGAAGTATCGCCATTGATCAGACCATTCAGGAGAACTTAAATAAAAAAACATATAAAAATGAATTTGACAAGACCAAGCGGAGATTTGAAGTGGGAAAACAATTGGTATTTTACAATTCCCTGCGGAATTATATCGGGGTTTCTATGCTGAAAGGGACAAATGGGCTATATTACAGCAGCCGGAACTTAATGGGAGATGTGTATTTTCAGGAGAGGTTTGCCCTGAAAGAGATTCAGGAGTATGAGGCGGAAGATAGTCTGGTATTTTCCAATCCTTATTATAGCATTGAATCGGAGATTTCCCAAAGTGTAATCTGCTATAAAACGGTGATCCGGGATATGAACAGCGCATCGGAGATTCTGGGAGTCCTGTATCTGGATATTTATCTGAAGTATTTTACCGATCAGATCGCAAATTATGCAAAGGATTATGAAAATGTATATTTAACGGGTAATTCTGCAAACATCTTATATCAGAAGGAAATAGAAGAAAAGGAAAGCAGTTATTTTAGTAAACTTACGGAAAGCAACGGGCAGAAAGTGGAGAAATTAAAAAATGGGTATTTGCTCAGGGAAGATGTAAAATCTACCGGATGGAGTGTAAACACTTTTTTGTCTAACAATTATCTTTGGCAGCAGTCAAGATTTGTCCTGGACTTTTTTCTGCTGTTTTTTGTGATTTCCATTACCCTGCTTCTGGTGATGACATCCAGGATATTAGAAAGTATGATACACCCCATTACCCGTTTAACAAAAGCCATGGAGCAGATGGAATACGGGGAGTTAAGAAGTAATTTATCCATCCATACCGGGGATGAGATCGAGCTGCTCTACCGGCGCTTCCGTGAAATGCTGGAAGAGATTCAGCAGTATATGGAGGAGAAGCTTGCGGACGAGCATCAGAAGAAGGAAATGGAGTTCGACATCATGCTGTCCCAGATTAATCCCCATTATTTATATAATGTACTAAATACAGTGGTCTATATCGCTGTTGCTGAAAAAAATAAGCGAATTGTGGAGATTGTGAATGCGCTCATACATACCCTGCAGGAAACGCTGAAGGTGGGGGAAAAGAACATTTATACAACCATAGAAAAAGAAATTCAGCTGGTGGAGTGCTATCTGACGATTCAGAGATACCGCTATCCGGATGTATTCCAGGTGGAGATTTGCTGTGAAGAGGAATTGAAGAAATGCGTGATTCCCAAGACCTGCATTCAGCCTATTGTAGAAAATGCTATACTGCATGGGATCATTCCGGGTGAAACAAAGGGGGAGATACGGGTCAGGATTCAAAAAGCAGAGGAAAAAATACAGATCACAGTGGTGGATAACGGAGTCGGAATGGATTCTGGAAAAATCAGAAAATTTATGTCTGGTGAAGCACTGGAAGAAAAAGCAGAGGAGCGCAAACATATAGGCATTACAAATATTAGGGACCGCATCCAGTTTTTATATGGAGAACCATACGGTATCTGGATTGACAGCAGGATAAATGAATATACCGTGGTAAAAGTGCTTCTTCCTATTCAGTGGGAAGAAAAAACCAGTGATTAAATATGAAATATATAGAATGAGAACAAAAAATATAGATCGTGATGTATAAAAAGCAAAGTGCGGATGATATGATACAGGTACATAAAGAAGGAGGTATCAGGAAATGAAAAAGCGAATGAAACAACTTACAAGCCTGGCCGCGGCGGCGGTTCTGGCAACCGGGTTATTATCCGGATGCGGAAATCAGTCAACAGAGGAAGAAACCACGAAGAATACCAATACATCTGACAGCGTTTCCAGTGAGGATCAGACCCAAAATGCGGGTGGGGCAGAAGCTTATACAGAGCTGCCTTCCGATTATGAAGGAACACTGACTATGTGGGGGTGGGATGATAACTATTATAAAACAATGACAGCGGCATTTCAGAAAAAATATCCCAATGTAACCTTCGAATATACGCCTGTGGCAAATGGCGATCTGCTGCAAAAGTATCAGACAGCACTGGCAACGGGGACGGAACTGCCGGATGTGGCATGGTCCATTATAGATTCAAGAGCAAAGGTATTTGAGCTGGATATGTGGGAACCTCTGAATCAGGCACCCTATAATTTTGATATTCAGGAGGTATTTGATTACCTGCATCCCCTGATGGTGAACTCCAAAGGAGAGGTGTGCGGCATCGAACAATCCATATCCCCGGCCGGAATC
>NZ_JAWYAJ010000223.1:24940-52219 GCF_034124845.1 Robinsoniella sp. | reverse complement strand
CGCATACCGGAAGGATCTGGCAAAAGAATATCTGGGAACGGATGATAGAGAAGAATTAGAAAAAATGTTCCCTACCTGGGAATCTTTTGTGGAAAAAGGAAAAGAAGTATATGAAAAAAGCGGCAATAAGGTCTATATGTGGCCGGGCATTGCAGATGCTCAGCAGTTTATCCGTGAACAAAGCGGACTATCCTGGATTGAAGGGGATACAATTAAAGCTACGGAGGCACTGAAAAAATCACTGGATCTGGCATGTCAGTTCCGGGACAACAATGTAGTGGACAAACTGGAAGCATGGACGCCTGCCTGGTACGCATCCTTTGGAGAAGGAAACCATATATTTGCAGGCTGTGCAACCTGGTCGGTTCCATTTACCATCGAGCCAAATGACCCGGATGGAAAAGGGGCAGATCACTGGGGACTGATGAATGCTCCGGAGGGAAATATCAGCTGGGGCGGAACCACACTGGGTATATCGAAGACCTGTAAAGACAAAGCTCTGGCGTGGGAATTTATAAAATTTGCAACCTTGTCTACGGAAGGTGCAGAGGCGCTGAACTCCATGGGGAATCTCACCTCAGCAAAGAAACCATATGAAGAAAAGCCGGAATTAAAATCTTATAAGAGTGAATGGTTCGGCGATCAGGATCTGGGTAAAATGTTCCTGGAAGAAATCGTTCCGGGTATCAAGGTCAGACAGATGAACCTGGATGATAATGTGATTCATGAGACGTTAAACCTGATCACAACAAGTTTAAACAATGACAGAAGCATGACATCGGATCAGGCGTTAGAACAGTTAAAAGAGGAACTGTCCATGAAATTGCCGGACTACACCATCGAATAAACGGATGAACAGGAAAAGGCTGTGAATGAGATTCATGGCCTTTTCCGGAAAGAGAGGTTGGCAATGAAGAAAAAAAGAAATACTATGACCAAATGGCCCTATCTGTTTTTATTTCCATACTTTGCGTTTTACTTTCTGTTTTTTATCTTTCCGACGATCTATTCGTTTATCATAAGTTTTACCGACTGGGATAGTATTGCAGGGGTGACACAGCGTAAATTTGTAGGACTTTTAAACTACATCAGACTATTTACAAAAGATAAAATCTTCTTTAAATCACTGGGGAATACGTTTTTCTTTATGATCATCTATATTCCTCTGCTGATATTAGGAGGGCTGCTGTTAGCAGTGCTGTTGTATAAATTAAAGAAAACCAGCAGGCTGTTTCAGACAATTAATGTACTGCCCTACATTACCACACCGGTGGCTATCGGTATCATTTTTTCCTTTATGTTTGACTGGTCTACCGGGATTGTCAATAATCTGTTAATCAAGCTTGGGGTTCTGATGGAGGGAATTAACTGGCTGGGTGACGGAGCCACTGCCAGGATTATTGTCATATTTTTAATAGTATGGAAGAATCTGGGATATTATCTGCTGATTTATCTGGCGGGGCTGTCCACTATTCCCGAAGATATCTCGGAAGCAGCCATGGTGGATGGGGCGAATAAAGTACAGATTTTCTGGAGAATTACGTTCCCTTATCTGAAGCCGATTACTATTTTTCTGACGCTTACAAGCATCATCAGTGGTTTTCAGCTGTTTGATGAACCCTATCTGCTTTTCAGCAATATTAACAGTTCCGTTGGCGGACCGGAACGTTCCTGCCTGACCAGCATGATGTACTTTTTCGACCAGACATTTAAGAGTTCCACCAAACTGGGGTATGGTGCGGCAGTTTCCTATGGTATCTTTATCGTGGTTCTGATTGTCAGTCTCATTGTATCCCGTGTGATTAACAGGAAGGAGGAGAACAGATGAATAAACCGGTGCGCTTTTTTAAGAAGTTCTTCTATGTGATTCCCCTTTTCATTGTCAGCATAATTTCGGTTATCCCGTTTTATTTTATTATTTCTATGGCGACACACAGCACAAATGAGATTTACAAAGGAGAGATCTATACTTTCGGATCAAAGCTGGTGGAAAATATCAGTACCATAGTTCAAGGGGGATTTTTGCAGTATTACTGGAACAGCATTTATACCGCACTGTTTTCCGGGATACTATGCGTATTTATCAGTGCACTTGCAGCATACGCCCTCACGGTGTACCGGTTTAAGGGAAGAAGCTTTTGCAGTTCGTTTATAGTGGCAAGCATGATGATACCCTCCCAGATCAGCTTAATCGGATATAGTATTGAAATGAAAAATATGGGACTGGTCAATTCACATATTCCCCTGATTTTAATATGGGGAGCCAGTGCATACGGGGTCTTCTTCATGGTGCAGTATATGCAGAACTCTCTGCCGAAAGAGTTAATCGAAAGTGCACGCATTGATGGGTCCAATGAATTCCGGACGTTTATCAGCATCGGTATTCCTATGATTAAGCCGGCAGTAGGAACCTTGTTTATGTTGGTGTTCCTATGGTCCTGGAATAATTTTCTAATGCCAAGTACGCTGATTACGAAAAGTTCCAAGTTTACAATACCAATCGGAATTCAGACGCTGGCTACGGCATATACACAGGATTGGGGGGCCCGAGGGGCGGCACTTACCATTGCAGTAGTGCCCATCCTGATTATTTTTGCAATCGGTTCCAAGTATTTTATAAAAGGACTTTCCGCGGGAGCGGTGAAAGGATAAGGAGGAAGAAATGCATTACAAAATCGATATCAGCCAGAACGAAGAGAAAGAGATTTATGCGCTGTCCGATCATTTCAGGGGTACAAGTGCCAATAAAGATGAACTTTCCTTTACCAATTATTATATGGAAATAAATCATAAGCCTTTTTTTGGAATAAGCGGAGAATTTCACTTTTCCAGATGCAGTGATATTTACTGGGAGGATGAAATCATTAAGATGAAAATGGGCGGCATAAATGTGGTTTCTACATACATTTTCTGGATACACCATGAAGAGCAGGAAGGGAAATTTTCCTTTGAAGGAAGAAGGGATTTAAGAAAATTTCTTCTGCTTTGCAAAAAGCATGGAATGTACGTCATTGTACGGATCGGGCCTTTTGATCACGGAGAAGTGAGAAACGGAGGGCTGCCTGACTGGCTGTATGGAAAGCCGTTTGAAGCAAGAATGCTGAATGAAGGATTTTTATATTATACAAAGAGGCTGTATGACAGACTGGCAAAGGAGATGAAAGGGCTTTATTATAATGATCAGGGACCCATTATTGCGGCACAGATTGACAATGAATATGAACATTCTTCCGCACCGTGGGAAATCACAACGGGAGTTTCCAATGAGTGGGTATTTGTAGGGAATGAGGGGGATGCCTATATGCTGGAATTAAAGAAGATGGCGCAGGAGTCCGGGATTATTGTGCCATTTTATACCTGTACTGCCTGGGGCGGAGCAGCAGCACCAAGCAAAGAGATGATGCCCCTTTGGGGCGGGTATGCTTACCGCCCGTGGATCTTTTATTCCCATAAGGGAGAACACCCTGCTACCGAGGAATATATTTACCGGGACCATCATAACAATGAGATTCCGGCGACCTATAATTTTGAACCTGGGTATCAGCCTGAATCGGTGCCCTATGCCTGCTGTGAAATGGGCGGGGGAATGACTTGTTCCTATCACTACCGTTTTTTGCTTCCTTTTGAGAGTGTGGACGCAATGGCTAATATCAAGATGGCTTCCGGGTGTAATTTTCTGGGATATTATATGTACAAAGGCGGCACAAATCCCAAAGGTGAACAGGGGGGATTTTTGAATGAAAGCCAGATGCCTAAATTGTCTTATGATTATCAGGCGGCATTAGGGGAGTTTGGACAGATCCGGGATTCTTATAAACGTTTGAAACTCCTGCATTTATTCGCCGGCAGCTTTGAGGCAGACTTATGTATAATGCAGACGGCGCTTCCAGCCGGGGCGGAAGAAATTGCACCGGAAGATACCGATACACTGCGGTTTGCGGTGCGTTATCACAAAAACGGCGGGTTTTTATTTATCAATAACTTTCAGGATCATGCAGAAATGAAAGGGAAAAAAGAGGAGTCTGTGACCGTAAAAACGAAAGTGGGGGATATTACATTCCAGCCTCTTTCCCTGAATGCCGGTGAAAACTGCATACTTCCATTTCAGATGCAGATCGGAGACAGAATCCTGAAATACGCCACGGTTCAGCCAATTACAAAGTTATGCCTGGATGGAGAAGCTTATTATTTCTTTTTCACACCGGAAGGAATGGAAGGAAAATATGTATGGGAAAATGGTGAAGAAATGAAAATTCCAGAGCAGCCCATTCATGCTTACCGTATGGAAGAGGGTGGCAAGATCGTTCATCTGGTTACGTTATCCAGAAAAATGGCGATGGATTTTTATAAAGCAGACCAAAATGGAAATGACATGGTATTGATTACGGATATGGCGTTGCTGCAGGATGAGTCCGGCATCCGTTTTGAAACCAGGAACTGGGATAACACCATCCTGGCATTGCCAGCCAGCGCATTGGCGAATACAGAAAATACAGAAAACACAGAAAACACAGAAACAGAAATAACAGTGGAACAAAGTAAATATCCGCTTTTTACACAATACAGATACCAGGTGGAAGAAAAGCCGCCGGTCAAGCTGGCGGCTAGGCAGACAGGACCGACCAGATACTGTATAGATCTGCCGGGAGATCTCATGGATGGTGTAAAGGATGCCATCTTAAAAATAGATTATACGGGTGATATCGGGCAGGCATTTATAAATGGGGAGATGATATCGGATAACTTCTGCAACGGTGAAATCTGGGAAATCGGACTGAAAGAATTTGCAGACAGTTTAAAAGAACAACCGTTAACAATTTATATAACCCCCATCAAGAAAGGGGTTCATGTAAATGTGGAATCTGCTATGGCTGCCAGAATGGAGCAGGTGGATGGAATAACCGGAATACTCCATGATGTATCTATTGCATGGATTTATGGCAATTAACTTCAACCTCCACTGGCAGGCTGGACTACTATATTTTTCTTAAGCTTTTTCACCTTGACATGCTATACTGAATATGTTAGATTAGTTAGAAATCGATTTGCACTGCATTACATTCTAATAAAAGAATGCGAGATCAACAGTACAAACTGAGCAGGCGATAAACCATCTGGTTTGTGGGGCCGGGCCGCCAAGCGGCAGCAGATGGTTTTGAAACGCATCTGTGGGACAGTAGTAGTATGTTCCGCAGGTGCGTTTTTTGTTTTCCGAACGGACAGCGCATCTTATGAATGAGTATGAGGCATGGTCGGTTAACAATCAGAATAGGGGTGAAGAAGTATGAAATCAAATCAACAAATTGCAACAAAAGTATCCATTGTCACAATTATAGGGAATGTCATTTTATCTCTGTTTAAGCTCTATGCAGGAGTTTTTGCGAAATCAGGGGCTATGATCTCCGATGCAGTCCATTCTGCTTCGGACGTATTTAGTACATTAATTGTAATTCTTGGAGTTAAAATGGCGAGTAAGGAGTCGGATAAAGAACATCCGTATGGCCATGAGCGTATGGAATGTGTGGCAGCCCTGGTACTTGCCATAGTACTGGGAATTACCGGTTTGGGAATCGGTTACAGCGGCATACTTAAGATCTTTGCCGGGGACAGGGCATCACTGGCGGTTCCGGGGCTCCTGGCACTTGCGGCTGCGATTATTTCCATTATATCAAAGGAAGCAATGTACTGGTATACCAGGGCAGCGGCTAAAAAAATTAATTCCGGTGCACTGATGGCGGATGCATGGCATCACCGTTCCGATGCCCTGTCGTCTATCGGCAGTATGATTGGTATTCTGGGAGCCAGACTTGGACTTCCGGTCTTAGACCCTATTGCCAGTGTAGTAATCTGTATCTTTATTTTAAAGGCGGCATTTGACGTGTTTAAAGATGCCATTGATAAAATGATGGATAAGGCATGTGAAGATGAAGTGGTTGATGAGATGTGCAGAGTAATCAGCCGTCAGGAAGGTGTTATGGGGATAGACCAGATCAAAACAAGGCTGTTTGCAGATAAAATCTATGTGGATATTGAGATCCAGGCAGATGGAGAGGAAACGCTCACCAAAGCCCATACCATAGCACAGAGAACGCACGATGAGATTGAAGGAGCATTTCCAAGGGTAAAGCACTGCATGGTACATGTGAACCCAGGCAGAAAAGTTTAGAGCTGTAGGCAACCTAAGCCCGCGTAAGGTTTTTAACCCACTTATAACTGTTTACCCGTATAAAAGCAATGACACATTTAAAGATCTGATCGGAGTTCAGACAGCATACCACAATAATCGGTGACCAGCGGAAGTAAAATGCGGCAAGAAAAGACAGGGGGATGACAATGCACCAGATACTGATGATATCATTAATCATGGCAAATCTGGTGTCGCCCCCACCTCTTATTAATCCCGTCAGAACCGGCATCTGGTAAGCGGTGCCAATACAGGTAACACATAAAATGGTTAAAAATGCATTTGCCAGGTATTTGGTTTCTTCTGATAATGCGTACAATCCCAGAATGGGGGTCTTTAGCAGGAAGAGAGAAATACTGGTCAAAATTCCGATACAGAGAAACATCAGTTGTAAAGTTCTGGTATATTCCTTTACCTTGTGCATATCACCACAGCCGATGGTCTTGCCGATTACAATTGTGGCACAGGAGGCGGCACCTACGGATGCTACTTTCAGAATCAGGAACAGGGTAGATGCTACGCTGTTGGCTGCTATGGCATTGGATTGCAGGTGTCCCAGGATTACGGTCTGCATGGCAGTGGATAATCCCCACATGCCGGCAACGATGATTACCGGGTAGCATATATGGATATAGTCTTTAAGGAGGGAACGGTCACAGTGCAGCAAATGTCTTAGTTTTAAACGTAATTTCTGGTCTTTTTTATACAGATAGAAACAGACGATGACCAGTTCGCTGATTCGTGCAGCCAGCGTACCGATGGCAGCGCCCTTAGCCCCCATTTCCGGAAATCCAAAATGTCCGTAGATCAGCGTATAATTAATACAGCAATTAATAACCAGAGTACTAATTGAAATATAGAATGCAATCTTTACGCATTCCACACTTCGCAGGGATGCCAGAAGGACCGTTGAAATGGCAAATACTATGTAGGTAAAACGAATAATGGACAGGTATTCCATGCCGGCTGTAATAATTGCCTCATCGCTGGTAAACAGGCTCAGTACACCATGGGGAAAGAGGCTGACCACAATGAACAAAAGAACGGCAAAAAGCAAGGCCGCCCGCATCGCAATGGCAGCAAGCTTACGAATAGGCTCTGTCCGCTGCTGTCCCCAGTACTGACTGCCCAATACCACAAGACTGTCACCGCATCCATTCATCAGCTGCTGAAGAACAAACTGGATTTGATTAACTGCAGCTACACCGGACAGTGCAGTTTCATTATATGCCCCAAGCATAATATTATCAGCCAGATTGACGCTTAAGACAATTACATTCTGAAGGACCAGGATCCAATACAGAGAGAAAAAATTATGATAAAAGCTGCGATCTTTAGTGAACATGTAGCGCCTCCTAAATGTAATATATATGAATCTAATTTGAATAATCATTTTATCAGGAATATTCTAGCATAGTAGGTTAGGGAAGTCTATAGAGGAATTATCTCCCATTAAAGCAAATGTGGTCAGTCTGAAACATTATCAATAGATAAAAGTAATTTTAAATTTAAAAGCAGTAACCACTTTACAGGAAAGTTGATTACTGCTATAATGTAGATAACAGGTATCATAAGTATAACTTATGTTTACCCTCAGTGTAGAATGATTATCCTAGTCTTTGTGAGGGAAGAGGATAATCATTTTTTATTGCTCAATTTTATCAATTGAACAATAAGAGTGATTAATGCTATAACAAACGAACCAAATAAAACCATTAAGGTCAATGCTTCAGAAACTGTCATCAGGCTCACTCCCCTTTCCTATTTTTATAGTTATGGAAGATCACCTCCTCTTATGTATAATGTAAGAGGGCAAACACTCGTAATTATCCTACGACTCTGTTATCATTCCTATATTTTATCATATTGTTTTGAATATGTCCATAACAACTACAATTTATTGTAAAACTGTTAAAAAATACTCATATTATTTATAAAGAAATACTGGATCGTTGCACAAACACAATTGTTATAGCTTTTAATATTTTTTGTAACAGATGTTAATCTGCTTATTTTTTATGCCAAAATTTCCTGGCGTAATTTCCCACTCTGAAATAGTATTTTTATAGAGATTTATATGATAAAATAATTGCGTTAATTATTAATGAATGGAATAAACGATATTTCCAAAAAGGAGTGGTCTTCATGCAGTATAAAATCTTAGCAGTAGATGATGAAATACATATTTTAAAGTTATTAAAGGATTATTTTAATATGCAGGGATATCTGGTGTATACGGCCTGCGGTGGCAGCGAGGCGCTGGAGAAAATCGAGATGCAGCCGGATATTATACTGCTGGATATTAATATGCCTGACATGAATGGGTTGGACGTGTGCAAGAAGATCAGGGACCACGTCAGCTGTCCGATTTTGTTTTTGACGGCAAAAGTGGAAGAGCGGGACCGGATTAACGGGCTGATGATCGGCGGGGATGATTATATATTAAAACCCTTTAGTATAGAAGAATTAGGGGCAAGGGTAGCGGCACATCTGAGGCGGGAACACCGGAGCGGGGGAAAGGAAGCCCTGAAATTTACCGATGATCTGCTGATTAATTATACGGAGCGGAGCGTCTATTATCAGGAGAAGGAAATCAACTTAACGAAAACAGAATTTGATATTATCGAACTGTTGTCCATGAACCGTGGGCAGATTTTTAGTAAAGAGACGATCTATGAGCGCATCCGGGGATTTGACGGAGAAAGCGACAGTAATATCATAGCAGAACATATCCGACGGATTCGGCTGAAGATTGGAAAGTATGCGGATAAAACGTATGTAGAAACGGTGTGGGGAGTGGGATATAAATGGATTGGATAGATGAACTGTTATTGAAATTTAAAAAAAAGATGCTGGATGTTTCCCTGAAAAGGGCGATGGCAACGTATCTGTTGATCGCTATTGGAGCAGTTTTAATCCTTTTTGCAGTGAGTATGGCGGTCAGTGAAAAATGGAGTACCCTCCTTAGCATCCGCTATTTTGGAAACACCTACGGGATAACTACCAATCTGGTATGGACTGAGGTTGATATGACATTGACGGATCGTATTCTGACTTTTGCAGTGTTCTTTGTCCAGTCATTTAGTATTGTGATCTACAGCATAGCAGGGGTCATCGTTACCTCTTATTTGTTTTATAAGAACAAGCTCTCGGAACCGATTGAAATATTAAAGCGGCAGGTAAGCTATATCGGTAACAATGAACTGGGATATGAGTGTGTCTATGAGGGAAAGGATGAGCTGGGAGAGGTCTGCAGTGCTTTCGAACAGATGCGCCTTACCCTGATTGAAAATAATAAAAGAATGTGGAATATGATGGAGGAACAGCGGCGCTTAAATGCAGCTTTTGCACATGATCTTCGCACGCCTCTTACCGTCATACACGGGTATGCGGATTTTTTAACTAAATATTATCCCACAGGTAAAATTACCGAAGAGCAGATGATGGAAAATTTTGATCTCATTAATGCCCAGGCAATGAGGCTGATGAATTTTACCAATACGATGAAGGAAGTGGGCAGCCTGGAAGCCCTGGAATTAAACCGGAAGTATATGAAAGGGGAAATCCTTTTGAAAAGAACAGAAGGGATCGCACAGATTATGGAAGAGATGGGGGAAATTAAGGTTTCCTGTAACTCCATGCTTCCAATGGATTCAGAATGGTTTATGGACGAGATGATTTTTATGGAAGTCCTGGAAAATATGTTGTCTAATGCAATGCGCTATGCCAGGTCAAAGGTTGTGATTACGCTGGAGGGCAGTGTAGATGACAGGGAATTATACCTCTATGTCCAGGATGACGGGGAAGGATTTACAAAAGAAGGGCTTAAGATGGCAGACCGTCCATATTACAGTGACCAGAAAGGAAAAGATGATGGCACACATTATGGAATCGGTCTGTTTATCTGTAAGTTTTTATGTGAAAAACATGGAGGGAGCCTGGACCTGGCGAACAGTATAGACGGGGGAGCAATTATTTGTGCAATTTTCGGTATGAAATAGGAAAAGTGTAGATATTTAATGGGTATGATAAAAACTACAAAGGAACGGTAATAAGGAGGAGATATCATGTCTACAGAAATCATAATCGAAAATCTGGATAAAAATTATGGCAAAAAACAGGCGCTGCAAAATATAAACCTGAAGATTGAAAGTGGGATGTTTGGACTGCTTGGACCAAATGGTGCAGGAAAGACCACACTTATGAAAGTGCTTGCCACACTGCTTAAAAAAAATGCAGGAGAAGTAACGGTTTGTGAGGTGCCCATTGAGAAAACGGAGACGATCCGGAAAATGACCGGCTATCTGCCGCAGGATTTTAATATGTATGGAAATATGACGGCATATGAAGCGATGGATTATTTAGGTGTCTTATCGGGAATGAGCAGATCCAGCCGCAGGGAGCGTATTCTGCCTCTTCTGGAAAAGGTGAATCTCCAGGATGAAAGAAAAACGAAGGTGCGTGCCATGTCAGGCGGGATGAGAAGAAGACTGGGGATAGCACAGGCGATCCTGCACGATCCAAAAGTACTGATTGTAGATGAGCCAACGGCAGGTCTGGACCCGGAGGAGCGGGTGCGTTTTCGGAATCTGCTCTGTGAAATGGCTGAAGAGCGCATCGTAATTTTATCCACACATATTGTCGGTGATATAGAGGCAACCTGTGAGGATATAGCCATACTAAACCATGGAAGAATACAGTATAAAGGTACGGTAGAGCAGCTGCTTCAGGAAGCCGCCGGCAAAATTTATACCGCAGAAATTTCGAAAAAAGAACTTTCTAATATGAAGAAAAAATATGTGGTGACCAGTATGATGGCAATTGGGAATCATCTGAATGTGAAATTTGTGTCAGAAGAAAAGCCTTTTTCCGGAGCTGTTTCCTGCGAGGCAAATGTTGAAGATGCCTACATGTATCTGATGCAGAGGGAAAGGAGGGACAGGTGATGTTTTTTAGTTTATTAGGAAAGGAATGCAAACAGATTTTAAAGAGTGTGATCTTTTATCTGTACCTGATTATACTCGCCGTGTTTGTTTCTTCACAGATGGAAGAGTATTCCGTAGTCACCAAGCCTCAGCCGGGACAGGAGTCCTATGGAATGAAAGAGAGCAGCGATCCAAAGGAGATTATGCAGGCGACTGCAGGGAAGCTGATGGTTGATTGGCATAATAATTCCTATGCTACATATCCCATCGGTTTTTATAAAGGGGTATCTCTGGGAGAGGAAGACTATAACCGTGTGACAGAGATACTGGAAGAAGTAACCGGCAGAACAGAGTCGGAGCTGAGCCGTGAGCTGGAAGAGGATAATTCCCAAACGGCCGTCCAGACCCAGCCGGGAACCATTATGCCGCCTGTGTCCGGACGTATAGTAGAAATTTCGGATACCATTACTTATGAGCAGTTTAAGCAGTTAATGAAAGAGGTGGATTCCATTCTGGGTGCCAATGGGACCTCCTATTATGCGCCGGAAAAGATGGCTGGAAATGCAATGGTTCCTATGACTTATGAAGAGGCGCTGAGCGAGTATCAGCAAATCATTGATGTGGATCATGTGACAGGTGCATTTGCCCGGATATTCTGTGACTATATGGTGCTGATGCTTGCCATACTGCCGGTATTTCTGGCTGTGACCAGGGGAATGCGGGATCGGCGTGCAGGTGCCAGCGGTCTGATCTATTCCAGAAAAGCATCTTCGGTATCCATTGTACTTTCCCGCTATCTGGCAACGCTGATTATGAGCATGATACCGGTAGTTATTTTGAGCATTTCACCCATGATGGAAGCAATTTATTATGCCAGAACACTGGGCGTAACCACAGATGTTTTCTCCTACATGAAATACATTCTGGGATGGCTGTTTCCTACGGCTATGGCGGTTGTTTCCGTGGGCTTTTTCTTTACCGAACTTACGGACAGCGCTCTTGGAATATTGATTCAGGGAATCTGGTGGTTTATAGACATAAACAGTGCGGTCAGATCCGGATTAGTAGGAGGATTTCGTTTTCACCTGGCACCAAGGTGGAATACGGTGGGGGAATCCGCAAAGTTTACGGCAGAATTTCAGAGCCTGCTGACAAACCGTATCTTTTTTGCCGTATTGGCTGTAGTGTTATTAATCATTACCATATTTATTTTTGAATGGAAGAGAAAGGGGATCTGGAAGTTCAATGGAATTGTATATCGCAGTAGGAAAAGCAAATCTGAAGCATAATTTTCTGCCACATCTACTGATCGCCCTGTGTTTCAGCCTGTTAGCCCCTGTCCTTATGGGGATGAAGGGCCTGGATTCTGTACAGGTGGCGCAGACATTGGAAATGTATGTTCAGCTGGTGGGGGTTATCCTTTTGGTTCCAATATTCATACCGGATCAGGATAGGAACATCCGGGACCTTGCCAGAAGCAAATATATGCCTGCATTCAAAGTACATCTCATACGGCTTATGGAATCTTTGCTGGTATTGCTGGTGGTTTTGGGGGCGTTTATCATCGTATTGTATTTCAATAATCCGGTGTTTTCACCAATCCAGTATTATCTTGGAGTCCTGGGAGGAGCGGTCTTCTTAGGCGCACTTGGAATAATGGCTTATAGTTTATCGGATAATATGGCAATCGCTTACATGGTTCCAATGGTATATTATGTGTGTAATTATTCAGGAGATAAATATCTGCAGAAGTTTTACCTGTTTTCTATGATAAAGGGCAGCTTTGACGAGAAAATTGTATTAGGGGCGGCAGGGATTGCGCTGTTTAGTGCAGGTATTTTATATAGGCAGAGAAGAAGATAGACGCTTTCGGTTCACAAGGTTATATACGAAAGGATGGGGCGTGGGAGAAGTACCAGGGCAGGGCGCAGGTGGCGCAGGGCGAAACTGGTATTTCCCCCACGCCCCATCTGCTGCACCTCAAGAAACTATTGACATCCTTATCAATACCCGCTATATTCATAATAGAAGATCTCTAAAGTCAAAAACCCCGCTGCAAGCACCATTTGGCTCGTTGCCCGCGGGAATAAAACAGAAATCTGCGAATTCTGCATTTAATAAATCAGCAGCCGCACGCACGGCAGAAAGGTGAATATTTTGGATTTAGGCAAGGAAAGGAATAAAATTTTAAAACAGTACTTTGGTTACGATGAGTTCCGTGAAGGACAGGAAACTTTGATAGACAGTATTTTGTCGGGAAGGGATACGCTGGGGATTATGCCTACAGGGGCGGGAAAGTCGTTGTGTTTCCAGGTACCGGCATTGATGTTAAATGGCATTACATTAGTTATTTCTCCACTCATTTCTCTTATGAAAGATCAGGTCAGAGCATTAAATCAAGCAGGCGTTCATGCCGCATTTTTAAATAGTTCCCTTACAACAAATCAATATTATAGAGCGTTGGATCTTGCCAGAATGGGGCAGTATAAGATTATTTATGTGGCTCCGGAACGGTTAATGACGGATGAATTTTTGAATTTTGCCATGGAGGCAGAAATTTCTATGGTGGCAGTGGATGAAGCTCATTGTGTATCCCAGTGGGGACAGGATTTCAGGCCCAGTTATCTGAAAATTCTGGAGTTTATCCGGCTCTTTAAAGTGCGTCCGGTGATCTGTGCCTTTACCGCTACGGCAACACAGGAAGTAAGAGAGGATATTGTAGATATATTAATGCTGCAGTCTCCCACTGTAGTAAGTACGGGATTTGACAGAAGCAACCTCTATTTTGGGGTTCTAAAGCCTAAGGACCGGTACGGTGCGGTTAAGAATTATCTGGATCTGCATCCGGATCAGAGCGGCATCATTTACTGTCTGACCAGAAAAGTAGTTGAGGAAGTACATGAGAATCTGATCCGGGACGGCGTAATGGCAACCCGCTATCATGCGGGGCTCAGTGACCGGGAAAGGCAGGAAAACCAGGAAGATTTTACATACGACAGAGCGTCGGTTATGGTGGCAACTAATGCATTTGGAATGGGGATCGATAAATCCAATGTCAGGTTTGTAATCCACTATGGAATGCCGAAAAATGTGGAAAACTATTATCAGGAGGCAGGCAGAGCAGGGAGAGACGGAGAACCGGGGGAATGTATCCTTTTATACAACGGGCAGGACGTGATTACCAACCAGTTTTTTATCGAGCGTGATATTGATCATGATGAGTTAGATGATGTGACCAGATCTGTAGTCAGGGAACGGGACAGAGAGCGGCTGAAACGGATGACCTTTTATTGCTGTACCAACGAATGTCTGCGGGACTACTTACTTCGCTATTTCGGAGAGTACAAGGATCATTACTGCGGGAACTGTTCCAACTGTCTGACTCAGTTTGAAGAGGTGGATGTGACGGATCTGGCGAAAAGTCTCCTTGGATGTATACAATCCAGCCATCAGAGATACGGCATCAACGTCATTATCGATACGGTACATGGGGCGAATACTGCGAAAATCAGACAGTACAGAATGGATGGGAATCCCCATTATGGAGAACTTGCAAAGACTCCCACGCATAAACTGCGCCAGGTGATGAACCATCTTCTGTTAAATGAATATATCAGTGCCACAAATGATGAATACACCATTCTAAAACTGACGGAAAAATCCGGTCTGATCCTTCAGGAAGAGGAAACGGTTATCATAAAGATGGCAAAAGAACAGGAAAAAGAGACGAAGACAAAGCAGGCGAAGAAAGGAAAGAAGAGTTCGGCGGCAGGCTTAGCTCTCTCAGAAGCGGATGAAGCTCTGTTCGAAAAACTGCGAAGCTTAAGGACGGAAATTGCAAGAGAAGAAAAGGTTCCGCCATATGTTGTATTTTCAGATAAATCCCTGGTACACATGTGTGTGTTAAAACCGGGAACAAGAGAAGAAATGCTTACCGTATCCGGAGTCGGGGAGTTTAAATATGAAAAGTATGGGGAACGCTTTTTAAATTGTGTGAAAAATGAGGCTGTAACAGATGAATCAACCGGCGCTGTTTTTGAAACCGGCTTTGCAGATATAGCAGAAAGTGAACTGGTAAAAGAGGAAATAAAAGAAAAACGGGGCAAAAATAAGAAATCAGAATTTGTTCTGACTAATGAAATAGCGGAACAGATCCATTATGCAGAACAAACCACATTAAGTGACCTGGTAGGACAAATCAATGACCTGCGGGATGATCAGGTTATGAAACGACTTACAAATAAATGGATCTTGCAAAAATTGTCGGAAGAAGGATTTTTAGAAGATCGCGTGATAAACGGGCGGCTCTTCAAAACCGTATCAGAAACGGGTATCGGATTTGGAATACAGGTAATAACGCGTTTGAGTGAAAAAGGAAATGAGTACGAGGTACTTTACTATAATGAAGATGCCCAGAGGGAAATCGTAAGGAAACTGCTGGGAGAATGGAAAGAGGGATGATGAAAAAGACTCCGTTTTTAAGTCGTCTTCTGCGGTGATAAAAAGTTGAAAAGTACAGGTAGGTATGTTATTCTAAAGGGTAGAAAATCTCTGTAACCGCATAAACCAGTGTCTGTTTTACATAGAATGGCTCTGGGGTTATAGTTTTAAGACATGTAAGTCAGACATGGAGGATAATATTATGAAATTGGCACAGTTATTAGAACGAGTGGAATATCAGTGTACCCAGGGAGATATTCAGACAGAAGTCACACAGGTCGTGAACGACTCCAGAAAAGTAACGGAAGGTTCTCTGTTTATCTGTATTAAGGGAGCCGTCAGTGACGGACATAAATATGCAGCAGAAGTTGTTGAAAAGGGAGCAAAGGTACTGGTGGCAGAAGATCCGGTTACAGTACCGGGCGATGTTACGGTGATTCGGGTTGCGGATACGCGCTATGCCATGGCACTTATTGCTGCGGCATACTACGGACATCCGGCAGAAGAATTAAAGGTAATTGGCATTACCGGAACAAAGGGGAAGACCACTACCACTTATATGGTAAAATCCATTCTGGAGTCAGCGGGTCATAAAGTCGGGCTCATCGGAACAATTGAAGCGATTATCGGAGATGAAGTGATCCCGGCGGCAAATACAACACCGGAATCTACGCTGGTACAGGAGTATTTCAGACGTATGGCGGACGCAGGATGTGACTGTGTTGTAATGGAAGTTTCATCCCAGGGGCTGATGCTTCACAGAACGGCTGGATTTACCTTTGAAATAGGAATCTTTACAAATATAGAACCGGATCATATCGGTCCTGCGGAGCATGAGAGCTTCGAGGACTATTTAAAATGTAAGGCGATGCTTTTTAAACAGTGTAAACTTGGCATCTTTAATGCAGATGACGAACATCTGGACCAGATTCTGGAGGGGCATACCTGTGAAGTGGAGACCTATGGTTTTTCCGAAAAAGCAGATCTTCGGGCAACCGGTACGAAGTTGGTATCCAAACCGGGGTATCTGGGGATATCCTATCATGTGAACGGGCTTATGGATTTCGATGTGGAAATCGATATTCCCGGAAAATTCAGCGTATACAATTCCCTGACAGCCATTGCAATCTGCAGGCATTTTGGTGTGAAAGAAGCGGATATCGTCTCAGCTCTTGGCAAAGCAAAAGTAAAAGGCAGGATTGAAATGATAAAGGTATCGGATGCGTTTACCTTAATGATTGACTATGCCCATAATGCCATGAGTCTGGAGAGCCTGCTTAGCACACTGAAAGAGTACCATCCAAAAAGGCTGGTGTGCGTCTTTGGATGCGGCGGAAACCGGGCAAAGGCCAGAAGATATGAGATGGGTGAGGTATCGGGCAGACTGGCTGATTTTACCATTATTACTTCGGATAATCCCAGGTTCGAAAAACCAGAAGATATTTTGGCAGACATTGAGACCGGCATTTCAAAGACAAAAGGTGAATTTATCAAGATTACAGATCGAAAAGAAGCAATTGCCTATGCCATTCATCATGGCATGCCGGGTGATGTAATTGTTCTGGCGGGCAAGGGACATGAAGATTATCAGGAAATCGAAGGAAAGAAATATCCCATGGATGAACGCGTCCTGATTCAGGAAATATTGAATGAAGACAGAAAATAACAGATACTAATGCAGCATTAGGAGAACCCATGCAAAAGTTATACGCAAATATTATTGTGGACATTACACAGGAGAAACTGGACCGTACCTTTCAATATGAGATTCCGGCAAAAATGCAGGAAACCCTACAGCTTGGAATGGTCGTAAAAGTTCCATTTGGCAGGGGAAACAGATTTATAAAAGGGTATGTGGTTTCCATCAGCCAGAAATGTGAATATGATCCGTCAAAAATGAAGGAAATCTGTGAAATCGTCACAGACGGCAGTGACAGCGAATCCAGGCTGATTGCCCTGGCGGCATGGATCCGGGAAAATTATGGTGCAACAATGATACAGGCGCTTAAAACGGTAATCCCAATCAAGCAAAAAGTCAAACCAAAAGAAAAGAAGCAGATCTGCCTGGTCATGGAACGGACGGAAGCAGAAGTAAAGCTGGAATTTTATAAAAAGAAGCATCAGAAGGCCAGGGAGCGCCTGCTGGCAGCACTTTTGGAGGAAGAGGAACTTCCCTATGAACTGGTGACTTCCAAGCTGAATATTACCGGGGCCACCATTAAGTCACTGACGGAACAGCAGATCATAGAGGTAAAAACCACAAAGGTCTACCGCAATCCCATTAAACTGGGCATGAAAGAAGATTATCTGCTGCGGCTGAACCAGGAGCAGGCATATATTGCAGAACAGATCATTTCCGGTTGGGAGGATAAAGATAAGCGTACTTATCTGATCCACGGGATCACCGGAAGCGGCAAGACGGAAGTGTATATGGAGCTGATCGCCCATGCAGTTAAAATGGGACAGCAGGCGATTGTGCTGATTCCCGAAATCGCCCTGACCTATCAGACGGTGATGCGCTTTTATAAAAGGTTTGGAGACCGGATTTCCATTATGAATTCCAGACTCTCTGCGGGGGAGCGCTATGATCAGTTTGAACGGGCAAAACATGGGGATATCGATGTCATGATTGGTCCCAGATCCGCATTGTTCACTCCGTTTCCCAATCTGGGCATCATCATTATTGATGAAGAGCATGAACCCACATATAAAAGCGAAAGCGTTCCCCGCTATCATGCCAGAGAGGTTGCCATTCACCGGAGCGTCCTGGAAGGTGCCAAGGTGGTACTGGGCTCGGCAACTCCGTCTGTGGATGCTTACTATAAGGCGAAGACAGGGGAATACACCTTGTTCACCATGCAGAACAGAGCAAAGACCAGTGAGCTTCCCAATGTATATGTGGAAGATATGCGCAAGGAGATTCAGACAGGAAACCGTTCGGTTATCAGCAGCAGGCTGAGAGATTTGATGCAGGACCGGCTTGATAAGAGGCAGCAGGTTATGTTATTCTTAAACAGAAGAGGGTATGCGGGATTTATATCCTGCCGTATGTGCGGCCATGTTATCCAGTGCCCCCATTGTGATGTTTCACTGTCGGTTCACAATAATGGAAAATTAGTCTGCCATTATTGCGGGTATGAAGAGCCCCAGCCGAAGAAATGCCCGAACTGCGGTTCGGAGTTTATCAGAGGTTTCCGGGTGGGAACCCAGCAGGTGGAAGAGTTTGTACAGAAAGAATTTCCACAGGCAAAGATTCTAAGAATGGATATGGATACCACGAAAGAAAAGGATGGGCATGAAAAAATCTTGTCCGCTTTTTCCAATCAGGAGGCTGATATATTAATCGGCACACAGATGATCGTGAAGGGGCATGATTTTCCTAATGTGACCCTGGTTGGTATCTTAGCCGCAGACCTGTCACTCCACGCCAGCGATTACCGGGCTGGGGAACGTACTTTCCAATTGCTGACCCAGGCTGCGGGCAGGGCAGGCAGAGGTGAGGAAAAGGGGGAGGTCATCATCCAGACTTACGACCCGGAACATTACTGCATTATCACAGCGGCAAACCAGGATTACGAAAGCTTTTATGAACAGGAAATCGCTTATCGGAGTCTGGCTGGGTATCCGCCTGCATCAAATATGATGGCAATTCACGGAGCATGTCAGGAACTGATGCACTTAAGCCTGGCAATGGATTACCTGCAGAAGTTTATTGTGCGGATAGCCGGGAATACCGGTGTGCGTATCATCGGACCGGCGGATGAGCCGGTTGCCAAGGTAAATGATATCTATCACAAAGTCATTTATCTAAAGGAAGAAAGACACGATTTACTGACTATGATTAAAGATAAAGTGGAACAATATATAGAAGCGAACCAGGGATATGAAAGTGTAAATATACAATTCGATCTGAATTAAATACATTTGTAACCTGATCATATAAACAAAAGAGTTGGAGGAAAGTAAAATGGCACTCAGAAAGATAAGAATTATGGGAGATCCGGTTTTAACTAAAAAATGTAAACCAGTCAAAGAGATGACCCCCAGAATCCAGGAACTTATCGAAGACATGTTTGAAACCATGTACATGGAAATGGGAGTAGGGCTTGCGGCACCACAGGTAGGAATCCTGAAAAGAATTGTAGTAATCGACACCGATGGAACCCCAAGGGTATTCATTAATCCGGAGATTTTGGAAGTGGCGGATGAGCAGACCGGAAACGAAGGCTGTTTAAGCCTGCCAGGCAAGACGGGCATTGTAACAAGGCCCAATTATGTAAAAGTGAAGGCTTTGGATGAAAATATGGAGGAGTTTACTCTGGAAGCTACGGAACTGCTTGCCAGGGCTGTCTGCCATGAGTGTGACCATCTGGATGGGGTTATGTTCACCAACCATGTGGAAGGGGAACTGATGGATGTGGACAGTTTAGAGGATGAAGAGTAGAAAAAAGATAAGAGCGTGTTTGAAAATTCATTCCCGCCATCTGCACGTCCCACTTTGCGGTATATTTGCCCCGAATTCAGGTTACGTAGCCCGCTACGTGCCCTTCATCCGGGACAAATCTCCCACAAAGTGTGACGCACAGCTGCCAGAAAGCAATTATCAAACACGCTCTAGAGCCTGCAATTAGAAAAGAGGTAAATAGATGAAGGTTGTATTTATGGGTACCCCCGATTTTGCGGTGGGTACATTGAAGAAGCTGATAGAATCCCGTCATGAGGTCTTGGCAGTGGTAACCCAGCCGGACAAGCCGAAGGGCAGAGGAAAAGCAATGCAGTTTCCTCCGGTAAAAGAAGTGGCAGTGGAAGCCGGAATTACGGTGTACCAGCCAAAAAGAGTCAGAGAACCGGAATTTCTGGAAACATTAAAAGAGCTTTCACCGGACGTGGTGGTAGTGGTGGCTTTTGGGCAGATTATACCCCAGGCAGTGCTGGATGTTCCCAAACTGGGATGCCTGAATGTTCACGGTTCTTTACTGCCGAAATACCGTGGTGCAGCGCCGATACAGTGGGCTGTCATTGATGGCGAGAGTGAATCCGGAGTTACGATTATGCGTATGGATGCAGGGCTGGATACCGGTGATATGATCACTACCAGAGTGGTAAAATTAGAGGAAAAAGAAACGGGAGGCAGCCTGTTTGATAAGCTTAGCCAGGCAGGGGCGGATCTGTTAACAGAAACCCTGGATAAACTGGAAGCCGGAGAGGTATCCTATGAAAAACAGCCGGCAGAAAGCTCCACCGATTATGCCAGAATGCTGAAAAAAGAAGACGGGCAGATTGACTGGAATAAAAGTGCGGCAGAACTGGAACGCCTGATCCGGGGATTGAATCCCTGGCCCAGTGCATATACCCATTTAGATGGAAAGACATTAAAGATCTGGATGGCTGATGTCAAAGATGTAAATTCCGGTTCAGAACCGGGAACCGTTGTGGAAGTTACCAAAAACACAGTAAAAGTACAGACCGGGGACGGCGTGTTAAGCCTTTTGGAAGTGCAGTTGGAAGGCAAGAAAAAAATGCCTGTGGATGCGTTCCTGCGGGGATGCCAGTTAGATGTCCAAAGCCAATTATCTTAAAAAAGTTTAAGAATTTATGAAATTACTGTGAAGTTGCTGGTTTTTTGCAAAAAATAGGTTAGAATAGTCTCACTTGACTAAGTGCATATCGTAAGCCTGCTTGCGATATCACTCAAATAATTAGTTTGAATGCAATTTTCAAACAGGCTCCGGTACGCTGTCCGGCCGGAAACTATAGTAACAGTGCTGGCACTATAGTTCCTTTCCGGATAGGGTACTGAATGACGATAGAAGGGAATGAATATCATGTTACTTAGCTACAGCAGTTCAAATGGATTTTATGGATTAGGTTTTGGCGGTCTGGGTATGCTTTATGATCCGACTATGATACTGGTGCTGATTGGATTGGTGATCTCATTAGCTGCTTCAGCCAGGGTAAAGAGTACTTTTGCAAAATACAACAAGATACGCAGTATGTCGGGACTCACCGGCGCCCAGGCAGCAGAACGGATACTTCATGGTGCCGGTATCTATGATGTAGGGATTCAGCGTGTACAGGGAAATCTTACGGATCATTATGATCCCCGAACGAAAACGCTGAACTTATCAGACAGTACGTATATGTCAACTTCTGTGGCAGCCATCGGCGTTGCTGCACATGAATGCGGTCATGCTATCCAGCATCAGGAGAAGTATAAGCCGCTTGTTTTAAGAAGTACGCTGGTACCGGCTGCAAATCTGGGTTCTACGCTGTTCTGGCCCATTTTCCTTGCAGGGCTTATTTTTTCAATGGGACCGCTTATGACAGCGGGAATCGTTTTATTTACACTGGCGGTAATCTTTCAGCTGGTAACACTTCCGGTAGAATTTAATGCATCTTCAAGGGCGGTTAAAATTCTTGGAACTTCCCACATTTGCGGGGACCAGGAGGTATCCGCTGTAAAAAAGGTACTTTCAGCAGCAGCACTTACCTACGTTGCGAGTCTGGCATCATCTATTTTGCAGCTCCTTCGTTTGATCATACTATCAGGAGGAAGGAATCGTGACTAAAACGGTAAACTTAAGAGAAATTGTACTGGGTATTTTAATGGAGGTTACGGAGGAAGAAGAGTACAGTCATGTAGTCATCCGTAATGTACTGGAGAAATACCAGTATTTAGAAAAACGGGACAGGGCATTTATTACGAGGCTTGCGGAGGGCACCATAGAGTATATGCTTCAGATGGATTATATACTGGAGCAGTTCTCTACGGTAAAGGTAGCAAATATGAAGCCTTTAATCCGCAATCTTCTGAGAATGTCTGTGTATCAGATTAAATATATGGACAGCATTCCGGATTCAGCAGTCTGCAATGAAGCTGTAAAAATAGCTCAAAAGCGAGGATTTTACAGTTTAAAAGGGTTTGTAAACGGAGTGCTTCGCAGTATAGCAAGAGGAATTGACAAAGTGGAGTACCCGGATCCGGCAAAGGATCCACTCCACTATTTATCAGTAAGGTATTCCATGCCGGAGTGGATTTTGAAAAAATGGCTGGGTCAATATGATTTAAAAACAGTGGAAACCGTCTGTATGAATTTTGAAAAGGAACAAAAGACCAGCATTCGCTGCAACCTGAATAAGGCAACGAAGGAAGAAGTAAAGGCAAGCCTGGAAGCACAGAATATTACGGCAGAAGACGTATCTTATCTGGATTATGCACTGGAAATCTCTGATTATAATTATATGCAGGCGATCAATGCTTTCAAGGAGGGATTGTTCCAGGTACAGGACGTAAGTTCCATGCTGGTGGCGGAAATCGCATCTCCTAAGTTCGGGGACTATTGCATCGATGTCTGCGGGGCGCCGGGTGGAAAAAGTCTGCATCTGGCGGACAAGCTAAACGGCAGCGGTCATGTGGAAGCAAGGGATATTACCGATTATAAAGTAGACATGATGTTGGAAAATATTGAACGGGTAGGACTGATTAATATGTTAGCCGTGCGTCAGGATGCAACTGCATTTGACGGTGCTTCGGTGGAAAAGGCAGATATACTGCTGGCTGATCTTCCATGCTCCGGTCTGGGCGTAATCGGTAAAAAAACAGATATTAAATACAAAATGACAGAGACAAAGCAGCAGGAGCTGGTGAAGCTGCAGCGGAAGATACTGGATACGGTTTACCCCTATGTGAAAGTAGGCGGAACCCTGATTTACAGTACCTGCACCATAGGAGCAGATGAGAATCAGTTTAATGTAAAATGGTTTCTGGATAATTATCCTTTCCAGCTGGAGAGTATTGATCCCTATATCTGTGAAGAATTGAGAAGTAAGACCACAAAAGCAGGTTATCTGCAGTTGTTGCCGGGAATTCACAAGACAGATGGATTCTTTATGGCAAGATTTAAGAGGATAGGTTAGTAAAATGGAAAAAGTAGATTTAAAGACGCTTGATTTTCAGGAGATGAAAGCGGAGATGGCAAAGATAGGAGAAAAGCCGTTTCGGGCGGGGCAGATATACCAGTGGATACATGAAAAACTGGCTGATTCTCCCCTGGAGATGACGAATTTATCCAAAAATCTCAGGGATACACTGGCTGAACATTATGATTGTACATGTCTTTCGGTAGTGGAAGTGCTCACTTCTCAGATAGACGGAACACAAAAATACTTATTTAAATTGGCAGATCAAAATGTAATTGAAAGTGTACTCATGCGATACAAGCACGGAAATTCCGTGTGTATTTCTTCCCAGGTGGGATGTAAGATGGGATGCCGTTTCTGCGCTTCGACGATTGGAGGATGGACCCGGAATCTCACGGCAGCAGAGATGCTGGACCAGATATACCGGATCCAGAAGCTGTCTAGGGAGCGGGTTAGCAACGTTGTTGTAATGGGAACGGGAGAACCTCTCGACAATTATGACAATATATTAAAATTTTTCCAAATGCTTACAGACGAACACGGGCTGAATATCAGCCAGCGGAACATTACCGTTTCCACATGCGGTATCGTTCCCAAAATGAAACAGCTGGCAGACGAGCAGCTGCAGATAACGCTGGCTCTGTCACTACACGCATCCAACCAGGCAAAGCGGCGTGAATTAATGCCAATAGCCAATAAGTACAGCCTGGACGAAGTGATTGATGCATGTCAGTATTACTTTGAGAAGACGGGGCGTAGGATAACCTTTGAATACAGTCTGGTGGGCGGTGTGAACGACAAAAAGGAAGATGCAGACGAACTTGCTGCACTGATTAAGCCGTTAAACTGCCACGTAAACCTGATCCCGGTGAATCCGATTAAGGAACGGGATTACATTCAGTCCCAGAAAAAAGTTATCGACAATTTCAAAAATAAACTTGAAAAATGTGGAATTAATGTTACTATTAGAAGAGAAATGGGCAGAGATATCAATGGTGCCTGTGGACAGTTACGCAAAAGTTATATGGAAAAATCTTAAGTGTCATAAATGGTAAAGGAGAGGAAGAAACATGAAATCATATTGCGTTACGGATGTAGGGCAAAAAAGAGCAACAAACCAGGATTTCGTTTATGCTTCTGGTGGGCTTGTGGGGAATCTTCCAAATCTTTTTGTAGTTGCAGATGGTATGGGCGGACATAACGCAGGTGATGAGGCTTCCAGCTATACGGTGGAAGTATTGCTTGAGGATATCCGTAAAAACCAGGATACAAATCCGATAAAAATTATACGTTCAGCAATCGAAACTGCAAATATTAAAGTTATGGAAAAATCAAGTTCATCCGAGGCATTAGCGGGTATGGGGACCACCCTGGTGGTAGCGACAGTCATCGGACAATATCTGTATGTGGCAAATGTAGGGGACAGCAGGCTGTATCTGATCAGTGATAAAATTTTACAGATTACAAAGGATCACTCTCTGGTAGAAGAGATGGTCAGGATTGGTGAGATCAACCGGGAACAGGCAAGAAATCATCCGGATAAAAATATTATTACAAGAGCAATTGGGGCCAGAAAGAAGGTAGTAATAGACTTCTTTGATATGAGGCTTCAGAGGGGAGACATCATTTTGATGTGTTCAGATGGGTTAAGCAACATGATAGAGGACGCAGAAATAGAGAAAATTGTAAAAAGCGGTCCCAATCTCCAGTGGATTGGAAACGAACTGATTGCAAGGGCGAATCAAAATGGTGGTAAAGATAATATTGCGGTTGTTTTGATAGAACCGTTGACAGGTGAGGTGGAATAATGTTAAAAGAAGGAATGTTTATCCAGGAACGTTATGAAATCGTAGGCAGAATTGGTGCCGGCGGTATGGCAGATGTCTATAAGGCAAAAGACCATAAGCTGAACCGGTTTGTTGCGGTCAAGGTGCTGAAACAGGATTTCGGGATGACACAGCGTTTATTTCCAAATTTCGGGTGGAAGCACAGGCTGCAGCAGGCCTGGCGCATCCAAATATTGTGAATGTCTATGATGTAGGGGACGATCATGGAATCTACTTTATTGTAATGGAATTAGTAGAGGGAATTACATTAAAGGATTATATAGGTAAAAAAGGAAGACTTGCTGTCCGTGAAGCAACCAGTATTGCGGTGCAGGTTTCCATGGGCTTACAGGCTGCACATAAGAAGGGTATTGTGCATCGTGATGTGAAGCCACAGAATATCATCATTTCTACGGATGGTAAAGTAAAAGTAACAGATTTTGGAATAGCCAGAGCGGCTTCTTCCAATACCATAAGCTCCAATGTAATGGGATCTGTGCATTACAGTTCTCCGGAACAGGCGCGGGGCGGTTACAGCGATGCTAAGAGTGATATCTATTCCCTTGGTATTACCCTTTTTGAAATGCTCACAGGGCATGTTCCCTTTGACGGGGATTCTACGGTTGCAATTGCCATCAAGCATCTGCAGGAAGAAATGCCTTCCCCCCATAAATTTGTTCCGGATCTTCCGTACAGTACGGTGCAGATCATTGCAAAGTGTACCCAGAAAAGTCCGGACAGGCGTTATGGTGATATGACCGAGCTGATCCATGATTTGAAAGAATCACTGGTCAACCCGGACGGAGATTTTGTCCAGCTGACGCCCATTAACAACAATGCCAGAACGGTGGTGATCTCCAAGGATGAACTGGATCAGATCCATAACAGCTATGGTGACAGAGGCAATGATAACCGCGGGCAGGATGGAAACTACGGCGGCTATATGAACAATGGTTACCAGGGCGACGGTTATCAGGGCGGTGGTTATCAGGGAGGCGGTTACCAGGGAGGCGGCTATCAGGGCGGCTATGGTGACAACTACAACAATGGATATATGAATGATGATTACGATCCGGATGATGATGACGATGATGATGACGATGACGGCAGATCCGGCATAAATCCAAAGCTGGAAAAGGTAATGACCATCGGAAGTATTATTATTGCCATTGTGATTGGATGTGTGTTCCTGGTGCTGATCGGAAATGCTCTGGGATTATTTAATTTCGGAGCAGGCAAGAAAAAGACGACAGAGTCCACAAAGATTACGGAAACCTCAACCGTTAAGACGACGGAATCAGAATCGGCTTCCCAGGGTAATGGCACAGGAAGCACCACCCAGAGCAACTCCTCATCAGACCAGGCAGAAGTTACCGTACCGGATCTGAGAGGGCTTACGGCTGATCAGGCGAAAGAAAAATTAAATGCACTGGGGCTTGGGGCATCCCTGGCTGGTGAGCAGGCATCTTCCACTTATGCACAGGGACAGATTGTATCCCAGAACCCAGCAGCTAATTCAAGTGTCAGCAAGAATACCACGGTTACCTATACGATCAGTAAAGGACCGGAAGAATCAGATAACCAGCAGCAGTCCGTAACGGTGCCGGATGTGTCAGGTTTGACAGAGGATGAGGCAAAAGCAGAACTGGCTGATAAAAATCTGAGTATTTCCGTTTCCAGAGAAAACGATGATTTGGTTGCGAAAGATCTGGTAATCCGTACAACGCCGGAAGCGGGAGCTTCTGCAAGTTCCGGAGATACTGTGATTGTGGTAATCAGTGACGGACCGGAAGAAGAAGATATCACCGTTCCTAACGTAGTGGGAAGTACCTTTACTGATGCGAAAGATACCTTGACGGCGCTGGGGCTCACTGTGAAATCCCAGGAGCAGTATTCCGACAGATATTCTGCAGGAACGGTAATGGATCAGGATGTTACCTCCGGAGTGGGGGTTACAAAAGGCACCGTCATTACGCTGACCATC
>NZ_JAWYAJ010000223.1:0-24930 GCF_034124845.1 Robinsoniella sp. | reverse complement strand
GGATCCTGCCCAGACGGACCCGAATTTAGGAAACGGCACAACCAATAATACCGATGCTTCCACAACCGGTACCTGCGATGTAGGATTACAGGCACCGGGGGGTTATAATGGGGAAGATGTCAAGATTATTTTAGTGCAGGGCGATAAGACCACTACCATTTTAGAAGGGACATCTGTTGAATTTCCTTATGTGCTGAATGTAAAAGGTACAAAGGGAGTCAATGGTGTGGCATATATCTATGTAAAAGATGCATCCACAGGAGAATACGGTGATCCGGTACGTTACTCACCGATTCCGTTTAATTAGAGGAAAATACATGCAGGGAAAGATAGTAAAAGGAATAGCTGGATTCTACTACGTTTATGTAGTAGAATCCGGTCTTTATGAATGTAAAGCAAAAGGAATATTTCGAAAAGACAAAATGAAACCTCTGGTGGGGGACAATGTTGAGATTGATGTGATCAGCGAGGAGGATAAGAAGGGAAATGTGGCAGAGATTCTGCCCAGATTGAACACGCTTATCCGCCCGGCTGTTGCCAATATCGATCAGGCGCTGGTTATTTTTTCTATTGACCGTCCCAAGCCGAATTTCAATTTGCTGGATCGATTTTTAATTATGATGGAGTACCAGAAGGTACATACCATCATTTGTTTTAATAAGAAAGATATTTCTTCTACTGAAGAAGAAGAAAAACTAAGAAAAATATATGAAAACTGCGGATGCGATGTGTTATTTACCAGCGCCCTGGAAAATATAGGTCTGGAACTGGTAATGGAGCAGCTGAGAGGAAAAACCACTGCAGTGGCAGGTCCTTCCGGGGTGGGAAAATCTTCAATAATTAATATCCTGCAGCCGGAAGCCATGATGGAAACCGGTGAGATCAGCCATAAAATCGACCGTGGAAAACATACCACAAGGCATTCGGAACTGATTATGATAGAGGAAAATACCTATATTATGGATACGCCGGGGTTCAGCTCCCTCTATATCCAGGACTTTGATAAAGAAGATCTAAAGGATTTTTTTGTGGAGTTTCGGGAATATGAGCCGGAGTGCCGTTTTCAGGGATGCATGCATGTCCATGAACCGGACTGCGGGGTAAAACGGGCGGTTAAAGAAGGTAAAATCAGCAAAATGCGATACGATAATTATGTGGTATTATTTGGAGAACTAAAGGATAAGAGGAGGTATTAATGTGAATATTTTAGCACCATCTATACTAGCAGCAGATTTTAAAAATTTAGGAAGCGGACTGGAACAGATTGATCAGGCAGGAGCACAGTATGTTCATATTGACGTGATGGATGGTCAGTTTGTGCCCAGCATTTCCTTTGGAATGCCGGTAATCCAATCCATAAGAAGTGCGACAAAACGCGTGTTTGACGTACATCTGATGATTATGGATCCCGAGCGGTATATTGATGACTTTGCAGCATGCGGAGCGGATATCATCACCGTCCATGCCGAGAGCTGCAAGCATCTGGACAGGGTAATCGGACAGATCCATGAAAAGGGGTTAAAAGCAGGTGTGGCGCTTAATCCGGCAACTTCTCTCAGTGTTTTGGATTACGTTTTGGAAAAAGTGGATATGGTACTTATTATGACCGTAAATCCAGGCTTTGGCGGGCAGAAGTACATTGAGAGCTGTACCAATAAAATCAGTGCGCTTCGCAAAATAGCAGTGGCTAAAAATCTGGATCTGGATATCCAGGTAGACGGCGGCATTAACAAAGATACACTCCGTACCGTATTGCAGGCAGGGGCGAATGTAATCGTAGCAGGCTCTACAGTGTTTAACGGGAATGTTAGTGAGAATGCAAAAGAATTATTAGCGATCATGAAAGAGTATGAAGGTTAAAAGGAAGTAATGGGACAATGGGAACAGATAAAAAAATAGCAGCGATTATCAGCGGGGGCAATATCAATTATGATTTTGCCCTTTCCTTTTTGGAGAAACACCCGGTAACGTGTGTAATAGGGGCTGACCGGGGGATAGAATTTTTGAAAAAAGCGGAGATGTTACCGGATTATATTGTGGGAGATTTTGATTCCGCCGGGAGCGATACTCTTTCGTATTACCGGGAAAAGGGCGTGGAAATCCGTGAATTTAAACCGGAAAAGGATGATACCGATACCCAGATTGCCGTGAACCTGGCAATAGAAAAAGGGAATAACTGTATTTATATTTTAGGCGGAACAGGAAGCAGACTGGACCATGTACTTGGGAACATTCAGATACTTGGTCAGACGGCAGAAGCGGGAATTGAGTGTTATCTGATCGATGAACACAATCGGATTCGTGTAATAAATGATAAAATTTCTATAAAAAAATCGGAACAGTATGGAAAATTTGTGTCGATAGTGGCACATACGACGGAGGTAAAAGGGTTGGATTTGGTTGGATTTTATTATCCTTTGTCGAATTATACAATGTCTTGTAACCAGGCACTTGGTCTCAGCAACGAAATAATTTCGGAAGAAGCCTTGATTTCTGTGACCGAAGGTGCTCTAATCGTGATAGAATCAAGGGATTAATATTTTTGTAAAATTTTAAATCTGACTGGCGAAATATGTCGATATCTTAAAGGGAGAAATGCTTGCATTTTTGTCAGATTCTGTGATAAACTGTTACTTGTTAAGAGATACAAAAGAAAAACAAAGAAAAACGGAATACAAGAAAGGAAATCATACATGAAACTAGGAATCGTAGGTTTACCGAATGTCGGTAAAAGCACATTATTTAATTCTTTAACAAAAGCTGGAGCAGAATCTGCGAATTATCCGTTCTGTACTATTGATCCAAATGTTGGTGTTGTAATGGTACCTGATGAACGGCTGCAATTATTGGCAGATTTATATCATTCAGCGAAGGTTACCCCGGCGGTAATTGAATTTGTTGATATCGCTGGCCTTGTAAAGGGGGCGTCAAAGGGAGAGGGATTAGGAAATCAATTCCTGGCTAATATCCGCGAAGTGGATGCTATTGTGCACGTAGTCCGCTGCTTTGAGGATACAAATGTAATTCATGTGGATGGAAGTGTGGATCCCATCAGGGATATTGAAACAATTAATTTGGAACTTATATTCTCAGACATTGAAATAATGGAGAGAAGGATTGCCAAGACCTCTAAAGGTGCCAGAAATGACAAAACACTTGCCAAAGAATTAGATTTCCTTCAGAGAGTAAAAGCACATCTGGAAGATGGAAAAATGGCAATTAGTTTTACTGCTGACGATGATGAAGAGGCAGAATGGATCAGTTCTTATAATCTCTTGACATATAAACCGGTTATTTTTGCAGCAAATGTAGCGGAAGACGATCTTGCGGATGATGGCGCATCCAATCGTTATGTTGAGTCAGTCCGCGAGCTGGCAGAAAAAGAAAACAGTGAAGTATTTGTCATCTGTGCTCAGATCGAACAGGAGATCGCAGAGCTGGATGAAGATGAAAAGAAAATGTTTTTGGAAGATTTAGGATTAAAAGAGTCAGGATTGGAAAAGCTTATAAAAGCAAGTTATAGCTTATTAGGACTAATCAGCTATCTCACAGCAGGTGAAACTGAGACAAGGGCTTGGACAATTGAAAACGGTACCAAGGCACCTCAGGCAGCGGGCAAGATCCATTCTGATTTCGAGCGGGGATTTATCCGGGCAGAGGTTGTTAATTACCAGGATTTATTGGATTGCAAGACATATGCTGCTGCTAAAGAGAAGGGGCTGGTTGGACTGGAAGGCAAAGACTATGTAGTAAAAGATGGAGATGTGGTTCTCTTTCGGTTTAATGTATAGGAGCAAGGCATGAATACTTCAATAGCCTTCCCGAATCTGGGAATAGAACTGGAGAATGTGGGTAAAAGTATTAGTGTATTTGGATTTCCGATTGCATATTACGGGATAACAATTGCAATTGCCATGGTGTGTGGGATTTTAGCAGCTATGCGAGTAGCGAAGGTTACAAAGCAAAATCCGGACGATTATTTTGATCTGGCGTTAATTGCAATATTTTTCGCCCTGATAGGTGCAAGACTGTATTTCGTTATTTTTTCCTGGGATAATTATAAAGATAACCTGTGGAAGATTTTTAACACCCGTGAAGGCGGACTGGCAATATATGGAGGCGTGATAGCAGCGGTAATTACCGCGTACGTATTTGCCAGATATAAAAAATTACAGTTTTGGAAATTGGTAGACACAGCCTGCATCGGACTGGTTTTGGGTCAGATTATAGGACGCCTGGGCAATTTTTTTAACAGAGAAGCGTTTGGCGGATATACAGACAATCTGTTTGCCATGCGGCTTCCATTGGACGCTGTACGATCGTCGGAAGTAACCCCTCAGATGATGGAACATTTACAAAAGATAGATGGAGTATCATATATACAGGTGCATCCCACTTTTTTATATGAAGGAATGTGGAATCTGGTATTATTGATCATACTTATTTGGTATACTAAGCGAAAAAAATTCGATGGAGAGGTATTTTTATTGTATCTCTTAGGATATGGATTAGGCAGAGCCTGGATAGAAGGGCTGCGTACAGATCAGCTCCTACTGCCAGGAATCGGGCTGCCGGTGTCCCAGTTATTAGCCATACTGTTGGTATTTGTTTCTATTATAATCATTTTGTTCAAAAGAAAATCAGGCAAAATGGAGAAAGGTACGGGTGAATGATATGAGTCATATGGAAGAATTAAGAAGAAAAATCGAAGCAGAAAAAGTAAACCTAGATAAAATCGTTGAAAGAGGTTTACTTACCGAAGAAGTCTATAAGCAAAGTATTGTTGTGGATGAATTGATGAGTCAATACATTAAATTGGGAAATCAATTGTAAGATAGATTCTTTTTATGAACTTGTAGTCTGGTGGGGACTGCGGGTTCTTTTTTTTGTACTCCTGCAATCCAATACGCTGCACAGGCGGAAAATAAAAAATGGAAACTTTGCATAAGATGACAAAAGGATGGAAAAGCGCCAGGTGATAAATTACGGTTGCAGTATGATCCCGCTAAGGAATATATTGGTGGTACAAAGTGGAGGGATTGAAAACATTTGGTTTCTAAAGTGGGGATCAGAACATAAATATAGAAGAAAATTTTTTCGAAATTTTAATACAAGTGGGAGAATAAAACTAAAAATGGGTAAAAAGAACAAAAAATAAACCAAAGTGGGGGTGTGAAAATCCCGACAGCAATTCGAATTTTTAAATTAAATTTTATATAAATATTGTTTACCGGTAAAATGTTTAGAATTCAAGTGATAATATTTATACAATAATATGAATATATATACTGAATTTACACAAAAAACGAAACTCTAAAAAAACGGTGGTGGCAAGTGGAGATTGTACAGGGCATTTATAGGGCGGCAAGTGGAGGCGGAGACGTAAAATTCGGATAATCCCTCCACTTCCCTCCACGCTGAAGCAGTTAATTACGCAATGCAGGAACAGGCATCATCTGTAATATTGGAAATATTTACCACGATACCCGTTTATCTGGTATTTCACACTTTTACACACACAATATCTTGTAAAACCCGCGAAAAATAGCGAAAAATGGCATGTTCCTTAAGAAATTCTTATGCAAAAAAATTAAAATTAGCCCTTGTATTTTTGTACAAAGTAAGCTATTATAAACATACAAGTGGTAGAAAGTGGTGGAAGGTGGTAGCAAATGGGGACGAAGTGGTAACCAGAACCACATTTCACTGAAAATGCAAAAGAAGGATTGTAAGTTTTGCATTTTCACGAAAGAAGGTGCGTCATATGTTTATGGGAGAATACAATCATACGGTTGATACCAAAGGCAGACTGATTATCCCCTCCAGATTTAGAGATGAACTGGGTGACGAATTTGTTGTTACGAAGGGATTAGATGGATGCTTATTTGTTTTTCCCAATAATGAATGGCAGGCTTTCGAAGAAAAACTTAAGGCTTTACCACTTACAAACAAAAGCGCTAGACAATTTGCACGTTTCTTTGTAGCAGGTGCGACACCATGCGAGCTGGACAAGCAGGGGAGAATTCTTTTACCGGGAACGTTAAGAGAATTTGCAGGTCTGGAAAAGGACGTAGTACTGACAGGAATGTTAAACAGAATTGAAATTTGGAGCAAGTCAAAATGGAATGAGAATAATTCTTATGACGATATGGATGACATTGCGGAACAAATGACAGATTTAGGTTTAAGCATATAGCCTGGGGAGGACAATATGGAATTCAAACACAAATCTGTGCTTCTGGAGGAAACAATAGAAGCTCTGAACATAAAACCTGACGGCATTTATGTCGATGGAACTCTGGGTGGTGGAGGACATGCTTTAGAGATAAGTAAACGGCTGTCTGACAAAGGCAGACTGATTGGAATCGATCAGGATGCAGACGCAATAGAAGCGGCAAGGCAGCGCTTAGGGGAGTTTAAAGATAAAGTAACGATTATCCGCAGTAATTACTGCGATATGAAAAAGGAACTGGCAAACATACAGATTACATCAGTTGATGGGATAATTTTGGATCTAGGTGTTTCCTCCTACCAATTGGATACGGCAGACCGCGGCTTTACTTACAGAGAAGACGCACCACTGGACATGAGAATGGATCAGCGTCAGAGCATGACTGCTAAGGATATTGTAAATGAGTATAGCGAAATGGATCTATATCGAATCATTCGCGATTACGGGGAAGACAAATTTGCAAAGAATATAGCCAAGCATATTGTAAGTGCGAGAAATGTAAAAGCATTAGAAACAACTGGGGAGTTAATTAATGTTATAAAAGCGGCTATTCCAATGAAATTCCGGGCAGTAGGAGGACACCCGGCCAAAAAGACGTTCCAGGCCATAAGAATCGAATTAAACAGAGAATTAGAAGTACTACGGGATTCTCTGGATGACATGATAGAACTTCTGAATGATGACGGGCGAATATGTATTATCACCTTTCATTCGTTGGAAGACAGGATTGTAAAGACTATTTTCAAAAAAAATGAGGATCCATGTACCTGTCCGAGAGAGTTTCCGATTTGTGTATGTGGGAAAACATCCAAAGGAAAAGTGATAACCAGAAAACCAATACTGCCAGGCGAACAGGAGCTTGAAGAGAACAAGAGGTCAAAAAGTTCGAAACTACGTGTATTTGAACGCAGGCTGTAATCAGAATCTGTAAGAAAAACGAATAGATTAGATACAGACTGTATTCATAAGCAAATGGTGAGGCGGATATGAAATGTTCGTTTCACTGTAAAATACGCAGAGATAGCGGGGTAAGGAGAAGCTAAATGAATAGATCAGCCAGAAGACCGGAACACGGTTACGCGAGAAGAAATCAGCAGCAGACAAGAGCATACGTTGACGGCAATACGGCAAGAGAGCTTCAGGCAGTTCCACGTAGGAGAGAAAACAGGCCTGTAAGACAGGAACCACAGCGAAAGAGAAGGCCGGCAACAAGTCAGAAAACCAGAAAAAATCGGGAAAAAGCATTGCAAATGAACTTTGCATATGTTATATTCTTAACGGCGGCAGCAGTAGCAACCCTTTTTGTATGTGTGAACTATTTACAGTTACAGGCAGCAAATACAGCCCATCGGAAAAATGTTACAGATCTGGAGAGCCAGCTCAGTTCTTTGAAATTAGCAAATGATACGAAATACGACGAAACCATGGCATCTGTTGATTTGGAAAAAATCAAAGATATTGCGATTAATGAACTTGGCATGGTATATGCCGAGCAAGGACAAATCATTAATTATAATAGTCAGGATGGCGACTATGTAAGACAATACGAAGATGTACCAACCAATAAGTAGGTGATATGATTGGCATCAGAAAGAAATAGAGACAGAAAACGAAATACTAAAAAAATATTTACCAAAAAAATGCAAATAAAGCTTATGGCTATATTTGCATTCGTTTTATTAGCGCTTGTAGGATTGAATGTCCGGATAGCGTATATCACGGCAAAAAGCGGTGATAAATACGCAAGGAAGGTATTATCACAACAGCAGTACGACAGTCGTACCATTCCGTTCAGGCGGGGAGAAATCCTGGATCGGAATGGAAATATTATGGCGAGAAGTGAGAAAGTCTATAATGTAGTTCTGGACTGCTTTGCAATTAATGCCGATGAGGATTTTATAGAACCCACCATCAGCGCTTTATCTGCGACATTGGGTGTGGATGAATCGGAAATACGCAAAGTTATCACTTCTGAGGAAACCAAGGACAGCCAGTACCAGGTCATTAAAAGAGAAGTGACGATGGAAGATAAGCAGAAATATGAGGAATATACAGATTTATCCCAAGACCGAAAGCTGAGCGACGCAAAACGGCAGGAGCTGGAAAACGTGCAGGGTGTATGGTTTGAGGAGGATTTCATACGAAAGTATCCCTTTAACAGCCTGGCAAGTAATGTACTGGGATTTTCTAATGACTTGAATGATGGTATTGTAGGGCTGGAGTCCTATTATAACGATGTATTAAATGGAGTTGACGGACGGGAATTCGGATATCTGAATGAAGATTCCGAGCTTCAGCGGACCACGGTGGAACCCACCAATGGGAAAAGCCTGGTATCTACGATTGACGTTAACATCCAGCAGGTAGTGGAAAAATATATCAAAGAATTTGATGATATGTATAAAGGCGGCCCATGGGAAGAATTTGCAGGTCATGGAAGTAAAAATACCGGTGTTATTGTAGGGGATCCCAATACGGGAGAGATCCTGGCAATGGCAACTAATCAGGCATTCGATTTAAATGATCCGGAAAACCTGGATGGATGGTATACGAAAAAGCAGATCGAGGCAATGACGGATGATGAATATGTAGCAGCCCTGAATGGGCTTTGGAGCAATTTCTGTGTTTCCGGAGCATTTGAACTGGGTTCCACTTATAAACCTGTGGTTGTGGCATCCGCTTTGGAAGGTGGATTTGCAGATGACTCTGACCATTATTATTGTAACGGCTATCTGCAGTATGGATCGGAACCGCCGATTTACTGTGATAACCGAAACGGACATCAGGATGAAACACTAAGCGATGTAGTTAAGAACTCCTGTAATGTGGGTATGATGGAAATTGCTGAGAAAATGGGAGTGGATGCTTTTGTTAAATATCAGGAATTATTTAATTTTGGTAAAAAAACCGGAATTGATCTGCCAAATGAAAATGCAGGAATTTTATATAACAGCAACAATATGCATGTAATTGAACTGGCAACCAACTCCTTCGGGCAGGGATTTACTGCTTCCATGGTTCAGGAGTTTGCGGCGTTTTCAACCGTTGTAAACGGCGGTAACTACTATCGCCCTCACATGGTAAAACAGGTACTGGATTCCAAAGGCGGAGTTGCAAAAGATATGGATCCGCTGCTGTTAAGTCAGCCGGTTTCCTCTAAGAATTCTTCCTTAGTAAAGGAATATCTGGAAGCCGTAGTAAAGGAAGGTACCGGGCAGAAAGCCCAGATTTCCGGTTATCGTATTGGTGGTAAGACTGGTACGGCGGAGACGCTTCCCCGTGGAGAAGACCGTTATATCGTCTCCTTTATCGGAGCAGTACCAATAGACGATCCCCAGGTGGTAATTTACACCGTTGTGGATGAACCAAACGTAGAAGATCAGGAAATCGGTGGGTATTCCATGGAGATTTCCAAAAAGATTCTTTCGGAAATACTGCCATATCTGGGTATTTATCCCACAGAAGAGATTACGGATGATGAACGTAATACCCTGGGCATGAAGACCGGAGAAAATGCAGACGGCACAACAGATGGAACTACGGATGGAACTGCGGATGGTACTTCAGACGGTACAGATGGGAATACAGATGGTACAGCCCAAAACGGATTGCCGCAGGATCAGAACTATGTAGAGCCTTTAGAAGACACGGGTGAGCCCCAGGAAGATGTCTGGGATGACGGCGTGACCAACGAAGACCTGCAGCTTGAACAATAAAGACATATCCCCGTAGAAGTAATAATAGATTATACTAATTACTTCTACGGGGATTTTTATGCTCAAAATTAAAACCTATCATAAGAAGAAGATTGTTGTAGTATTTACCCTGTGTTTTTTGGTATTAGCTGCCCTGGTGGGGCGTCTTGTTTATCTGATGATTTTTAAATCGGATTATTATGCCCAGAAAGCGGAGGAACTCCACGAACGAGAAAGAGATATCAAAGCAGCCAGGGGAGAGATTCTGGATGCCACGGGAACAGCTCTGGCGACCAATAAAACGGTTTGTACCATATCTGTTATCCACAGCCAGATAAAAGAACCGGATAAAGTAATTGCCATGCTGGTTAAGGAACTTGGGTTGTCCGAGGCTGAGGTACGAAAAAGGGTGGAGAAGAGAAGCTCGATTGAGCGTGTGAAAACCAATGTGGAAAAAGAAGTCGGTGATAAGATACGAGAATACAATCTTGCAGGTGTGAAGGTAGATGAAGATTTTAAACGCTATTATCCGTTTGGTTCCCTGGCATCGAAGGTTCTTGGTTTTACCGGGAGCGATAATCAGGGGATTATCGGGCTGGAGGTAAAGTATGAGGATATTTTAAAAGGAAGCCCGGGGAAAATTCTTACCATGACAGATGCCAGAGGAGTGGAACTGCCGGAAGCAGGAGAAAGCAGACTTGAGCCGATTAACGGAAATGATCTTTACATCAGCCTGGATAACAACATCCAGCAGTATGTGGAACAGGCGGCAAAGAAGGTTATGGAACAAAAAGGTGCCGACAGTGTATCAATTCTCCTCATGCGGCCAAGTAACGGTGAAATTCTGGCAATGGTAAATGTTCCGGAATTTGATTTAAACAGTCCGTTTACCTTAAATGTAGACTCCTCTCAGATGACAGAGAAGGAAAAGCAGGATGCGCTGAATCAAATGTGGAGAAATGGATGTATTAACGATACTTATGAACCGGGATCAACTTTCAAGATTATTACCGCAGCGGCAGGTCTGGAAGAGGGAGTAGTTTCCTTAACGGATCAATTTTCCTGTCCAGGGTATAAAATTGTAGAGGACAGAAGAATTCGCTGCCATAAGGTAGCAGGCCATGGAGGAGAGACTTTTGTACAGGGTGTAATGAACTCCTGCAATCCGGTCTTTATTGAGGTGGGGCTCAGGCTGGGAGTGGACAATTATTTCAAATATTTTAACCAGTTCGGATTGAATAATAAGACTGGAATTGATCTGCCTGGTGAAGCGGCTACTATCATGCATAAAAAGGAAAATGTAGGTCAGGTGGAACTGGCTACGATTTCTTTTGGACAGTCATTCCAGATCACGCCTATGCAGCTCGCCACAACGGCAAGTTCCATCATCAACGGCGGAAGGCGGGTTACGCCCCATTTCGGCGTGTCTGTTAAGGATAAGGACGGGGCATTGATTAAGAAACTGCAATACCCTCTGGGAGACAGAATTCTGTCAGAGGATACTTCTGCAACCATGCGCTATGTGCTGGAACAGGTGGTTGACAGCGGTTCCGGCAAGAATGCTTATATTGCAGGGTATCATATTGGTGGGAAAACAGCTACTTCAGAGACGCTTCCAAGAAGTGCGAATAAATATATTTCATCATTTTTAGGTTTTGCTCCGGCAAACGATCCTCAGATATTGGGACTTTGCGTAATTCATAATCCACAGGGCGTATATTATGGAGGTACCATAGCTGCTCCTGTTATTAAAGATATTTTTGCGAATATTCTGCCTTATCTGGAAATACCAATAGATGAGTCCCAGTTGGAAACGGAAACAGAAAGCAATTAAGGAACAATCGTAGCAGTCCAGCTTAGCTCAGGCTGTACTGTTACGTATCCTGTTATAAGGTTAAGAACAACCCTCAATTTTTTGATTTCAAGGTTGATTAATAGGCAAAAAAAGTTTATACTAATCTAGAGTGTGTCTACAAATAGCGAAAGAATTTAAGAGGTGTATTATGATTATTGGTACTGAAGTTATTATTCCATTATTGGTGGCATTTGTCATCAGTGTAGCGCTTAGCCCTTTTGTAATTCCATTTTTACGGAAGCTGAAAGTGGGACAGACGGAGCGGACAGACGGCGTCCAGTCTCATCTAAAGAAGGCGGGGACTCCTACAATGGGAGGTTTGATTATTTTAATCAGTGTGCTGTCAACCTCACTGTTTTTTGTGAAAAGTTATCCGCAGATCATACCGGTTTTATTTTTGACTCTTGGTTTTGGAATTATCGGATTTTTAGATGATTACCTGAAAGTTGTATTGAGACGGTCTGACGGACTGCTTCCATGGCAGAAGATGTTGGGACAGATTGTAATTACGACTATTTTCCTGGCATATATTCTTATTGTAGATCCGGCTGGACTTACCATAATGAATCCTTTTGACAAGGGGACTTATATTGATTTTAAACCAATTGCCATTCCTCTGGTGTATATTGCAGTAATCGGAACAGTTAACGGTGTCAACTTTACGGATGGTCTGGATGGACTTGCTACCGGTGTTACCACCATGGTCGCTGTATTCTTTACAGTTGTATCCATTGCTTATAAAGGCGGAATACAACCAATTACGGCTGCTGTTGTAGGGGCTCTGCTGGGATTTCTGTTATTTAATGCACATCCGGCTAAGGTATTTATGGGAGATACCGGTTCACTGGCTCTGGGCGGCTTTGTAGCGGGCTGTGCCTATGCCCTCAGAATGCCTTGGATCATTATTATCGTAGGTTTAATTTACCTGGTGGAAGTTATGTCCGTTATGATCCAGGTTACTTATTTTAAGAAGACCGGCGGCAAAAGATTTTTCAAAATGGCTCCGATACATCACCACTTTGAATTGTGTGGATGGTCAGAAACCCAGGTAGTGGCTGTATTTACCGTTGTTACAGCGTTATTATGTCTGGTAGGGCTTCTGATACTATCTTAAGGAGTGTTTGATATCAGGGGCGAATCAGCTGACAAATAGAACTATGCAAAATCACAGCAGTTGCAGATAAAACAGAAAAAGATTGAGATAAGAACAAACGGTTTGAAAAAATCGGTGGGTTAGGAGGATAACAATGGAATTAAAGGACAAAAAAGTTCTTGTATTTGGTACCGGAATCAGCGGTATAGGCGCGGTGGAATTATTGGAAAAAGTACAAGCAAAACCAGTCCTGTATGATGGAAATAAAAAGCTGGTGAAAGAGGAAATCAGCAAAAAACTGCCCGATGGCACCCATGCAGAAATTATAATCGGGGATATACCAGAAGAGATTATGGCAAAGCTGGATCTGGCTGTTTTAAGCCCTGGAGTTCCTACGGATCTGCCTCTTGTGAATGCGATGAGGGAGAAAGGAATTCCAATTTGGGGAGAAGTAGAACTTGCCTATGCCAATAGCAAAGGGAAGGTACTGGCAATTACCGGAACAAATGGTAAGACGACTACAACCAGCCTTCTTGGAGAAATTATGAAGTATCATGCAAAGGAAGTGTATGTGGTTGGCAATATTGGGAATCCCTATACACAGGTTGCACTGGAAATGTCGCCGGAAGCAGTTACGGTGGCGGAAATCAGCAGTTTCCAGCTGGAAACGATTCATTCTTTTCGTCCAAATGTGAGTGCAGTTTTAAATATTACACCGGATCATCTGGACCGGCATCATACCATGGAAGAGTATATCCGGGTAAAAGAGAGCATTACCCTAAACCAGGGAGCAGAAGATACCTGTGTTTTGAATTATGAAGATGAGCTGCTAAGAGATTTTGGAAAAACGCTAAAATGCAAGGTATTATTTTTCAGCAGTCTGCGTACATTAGATAAGGGCATTTACATAAATGATGGAGCGATTGAATACAATGATGGCACAGATAAAATCACGATTTGCCAGATCAGCGGGTTAAAACTTCCCGGAAGACATAACCATGAAAATATTATGGCAGCTGTGGCAATGGCGATCGCTATGCAGGTGCCGATTGAAGAAATTCAATATGTGATTACGAGATTTACAGCTGTGGAACATCGAATTGAATATGTGACGAAGGTTCGCGGAGTAGCATATTATAATGATTCAAAAGGAACAAATCCGGATGCCGCAATAAAAGGAATCCAGGCTATGGACCGCCCAACCCTGCTCATCGGGGGGGGCTATGATAAAAATTCTTCTTATGAAGAGTGGATCCGGTCCTTTGACGGAAAGGTCCGTTACCTGGTATTAATCGGGCAGACGAGAGAGAAGATTGCAGAAGCGGCAAAAAGATGTGGTTTCAATGACATTATTCTGGCAGATTCACTGGAAGAAGCGATTGATATCTGTGCGAAAAAGGCCAATCCGGGTGATGCGGTTTTACTTTCCCCCGCATGTGCAAGCTGGGGGATGTTTCCCAACTATGAAGAGCGGGGAAGGGTCTTTAAAGAGCATGTAAGACATCTTCATTAATGAAATAAAAAAGGAGTGATGGTTTGAATCAAGGTGTGAAAAGACAGGACTACACACTACTGATAATCGTGCTTTTCTTAATTTGCTTTGGTTTAATAACACTCTATAGTACAAGCGCATATAATGGCCAGGTTAAGTTTGCTGATCCGGGTTATTATTTTAAAAAACAATTATTTGCAACAATCCTGGGAGTTGTGGCAATGCTCATCGTTTCCAGAATGGATTACCACATATTCGGGAAGTTTGCAATCTATGCTTATCTGTTGTCCCTGGCATTATCCGGGGCAGTACTGATCTTCGGAGATTCTTATAATGGTTCAAAGAGATGGCTGTCTCTTGGACCGCTGTCTTTCCAGCCATCGGAGTTTGCTAAGCTGGCGGTTATATTATTTTTGGCATACATGGTCAGCAGCCAGAAAAAGAAGCGGGGCAATGTATTTCTCATATCCATGGTTATTGGTCTGGTGCTCCCGATTGTTGGATTGGTTGGAACGAATAATCTCAGTACCGCAATTATTATTCTGGGAATCGCAGTTATTCTGATTTTTGTATCGAATCCGAAATATCTGCAGTTTATCTGGATTGGCGGCGTTGGAATAGGATTCATCAGTATTTTCCTGAGTATGGAATCCTATCGTCTGGAACGTCTTGCTATCTGGAAAAATCCTGAAAATTTTGAAAAGGGTTTTCAAACGATCCAGGGCTTATACGCAATCGGTTCCGGCGGTCTGTTTGGCAGAGGGCTGGGGGAGAGCATTCAGAAGCTGGGGTTCGTGCCTGAAGCACAAAATGATATGATTTTTTCCATTATCTGTGAAGAACTGGGATTGACAGGTGCGATTATACTGATAATTATATTTATAATTATGATCTGGCGTTTTATGGTGATTGCAACCCATGCCAGGGACTTATTTGGATCTCTCATAGCAGTAGGTGTAATGGGACATATTGCGATTCAGGTTATGCTTAACATAGCAGTTGTAACAAATACAATTCCCAATACCGGCATTACCCTGCCGTTTATCAGTTACGGAGGAACTTCGGTACTTTTCCTGCTTTCGGAAATGGGGCTGGCGCTTAGTGTCAGCCGGTGGCAAAAATAGATTCCGTGCATATAATGAGATATATGGGTTTAATGGCCGCCTGATAGCGGTCATTAGAAGTTATCGGAGGAATCTTACTTGGATGGTATAAAAGTTCTGGGTGGTCATCCGTTGCACGGGGAAATCGCGATACAAGGCTCGAAAAATGCCATACTCCCCATTATAGCAGGAACAATTCTGCATGATGGAATCACTGTTCTTCATAATTGTCCGAAAATTCAGGATGTTATGTATATGGTAGAGATACTAAAACAATTGGGATGCAGTGTCTGCTGGACGCATGATACGCTTATTATCAATGCATCCTGTCTGGACCGGTGTGATGTTTCGGCAGAGCATGCGGGAAAGCTGCGTTCATCTATTATTTTATTAGGAAGCCTTCTTGGAAGGCTTAAGGAAGCTCATGTACCTTATCCGGGTGGATGTACAATCGGAGCGAGGCCAATTGATCTGCATTTACAGGCTTTCAGGCAGATGGGCGTTTGTATAGAGGAGCAGGAAGGTTTGCTTCTGGCGCAGACAAAGAATCTTTGCGGTGCCAGAATTCATTTGCGTTTCCCAAGCGTGGGTGCCACGGAAAATATTATTCTGGGAGCTGTACTGGCAAAAGGAACGACAGTTCTGACAGGTGCGGCGAGAGAACCGGAAATTGTAGAATTAGCTGTATTTTTAAACAAAAAAGGGGCCAGAATAACAGGGATGGGAAGTGACTGTATCTGCATTCGGGGTGTTGACAGGCTGCATGATTCAGAATATACAATGGGACCGGACAGAATTGTTGCAGGAACCTATGTTCTGGCAGCACTGGGAAGCCGGGGATGTGTCACACTGTGGAATGCACCGGTAGACCAGATAAAAAATATACTATATCTGTCAGGAAAAATGGGAGCTTCCTTAAGGTGGAACCGTAATTGCCTGAGAGTGGATGCCAGAAGGGCAGGTGCACCGGTTCCTTTTATAGAGACAAATCCCTATCCGGGTTTTCCTACGGATTTGCAGTCTCAGCTCATGGCAGTATTATGCATGGCAAAAGGGGAAAGCTGCATACGGGAAACGGTTTTTGAAGCCAGATTCCATGTGGCAGAAGAGCTGAACAAGATGGGAGCCAGGGTGTATACGGATTCTTGTGAAGCACGTATTGAAGGCGTGGATAGGCTGACAGGCTGTGATGTGCAGGCATCCGAACTTCGGGGAGGTGCCGCACTTACCATAGCAGGCCTGATGGCTGAGGGAGTTACAAGAATCAGCAATAAACATTTTATTGATAGGGGATATGTAGATATCTGTGAAGATCTGAAGGCATTGGGAGCCAGGATCTCTCCTATAGAAATAACGGAGTAACGATCTGACTAATACATCATTGCACAAATAATTAAGCCATCCTCACTGGTGATTCGCAACAGGAATTCCGGTGCATGACTCAATTATTTGAGCAATGCAGTATTAGGGCGTGCCTGGAAATTCGTTCCCGCCATCTGCACGTTCTAGAGCGTGTTTGAAAATTGCTTTAAAATGAGAGGATACAGGTGATTAATATGGAGCAGGGCTACAAAAGAAAGAAGAAGAGAAGGAGAAAAATTGGAAAAATAGCTGCCTTATCGGTTGTGGCACTTCTATTAATAAGTGCAATCGTAGTATTTGGGTTATTCCGCATTCAGGTAGTAGAAGTAGTGGGGAATGAGTATTATACGGCAGACGAGATAAAGAAAATGGTGATGTCAGATTCTATGGCACAAAATTCGATTTATCTGACATGGAAATACAGCCATGCAAATATCCAGGAAGAACTTCCCTTTTTAAGTGCGGTGGAAATAGAGATGCTGTCTCCTTATAAAGTCCGTATTCAGGTTTATGAAAAGACCATAGTGGGATATATCCAAACGGCTGGTTCCAATGTGTACTTCGATAAGGACGGAGTTGTTATGGAGAACTCTCAGGAAGTAAGAGAGGGAGTTCCAATGATATCCGGTGTAACACTTGGAAAAGTGGAAGTACTTGGAAAGCTGCCGATTGAAGACAAAGAACTGTTTAAGTCGGTGGTGGCTTTGGCACAGCTTCTAAATAAAAATGAAATCATTCCGGATGAAATTCATTTCGATGAAGAGAACGCCATGTCTTTGTATTTTGCTAAGAATACAGTACTGCTGGGGCAGAATAAGAGCCTGGAGGAGAAGATATCCAATCTCAAGGCAATTTATCCCAAAATGTCCTCCATGGAAGGAACTCTGGATCTGGAGAATTTTACCTCAGATTCCAGTACGGCTATTTTTAAGAAGGGAAATGGCAAGAAAGACAGCGGGGATAAAGAAGAGGGAGAATCCGAGAGTGAGTCAGAAAGTGAAAGCGGAAAAAGTGCCGGAAGCAGCTATAAAAAAGAGTCCGGAAGGGTTTCCAAGGATGCGGCTGGTAATGAGGTTTATACTGATGATGCGGGAAATGTAACCAGCGATATGACGCAGCAGTATCTGGGGGAAGACGGACAAGTTATCACAGATGGATATGGATATATTGATCCCTATACCGGTGCATATATCTTGAATTAATCCACAGGGATAAAGTGTTGGATTTTGAATTTTGATCCGTTGCGCGATCTGAGAAGTCATTGATGAGCGGCATTATTCTACCGGCAATGGCAGAAATTCCATGATTTTGTCGATTACGGCAGTATGAAATGGGATCTGATATGATTAATCTTTTATATATGTTAGGATTTTATGAAGAATGCTTAAAAAAACAATGAAATTTAAAAATCTACTTGATTAATTTGAGAAAAAACTATATTATATAATAAATGCAGTTTGGATACTGGGATGATATTGTCCAAAACTGTAAATGAATTTTAGAATGTACAGATACGAGAAGGAGGAAATACCCTTGTTAGAGATTATGACAAACGAAGCTGAATCCGCTGCGAAGATTATTGTAATTGGAGTGGGCGGTGCAGGCAATAATGCTGTAAATAGAATGGTGGACGATACAATTGGAGGAGTAGAATTTATCGGTGTGAACACAGATAAACAGGCATTGCAGTTATGTAAAGCCCCAACTACAATCCAGATTGGTGAGAAATTAACAAAAGGACTCGGCGCAGGAGCACAGCCTCAGGTTGGGCAGCAGGCTGCTGAGGAAAGTGCAGAAGAATTAAAACAGGCTATGCAGGGCTCTGATATGGTATTCGTTACCTGTGGTATGGGTGGTGGAACCGGAACAGGTGCGGCGCCGGTTGTAGCAGGCCTGGCAAAAGAAATGGGAATTCTTACCGTTGGTGTTGTAACAAAACCTTTCCGTTTTGAAGCAAAGACACGTATGAATAATGCCCTGACAGGGATTGAAAAATTAAAGGATAACGTGGATACTTTAATTGTAATTCCGAATGATAAATTATTGGAGATCGTGGACAGAAGAACTACGATGCCGGAAGCACTGAAAAAAGCGGATGAAGTTCTGCAGCAAGCGGTTCAGGGAATTACAGACCTGATTAATTTACCAGCATTGATCAATCTGGACTTTGCTGATGTTCAGACTGTAATGACAGATAAGGGAATTGCACATATCGGTATCGGACAGGCTAAGGGCGATGATAAGGCATTAGAAGCTGTAAAACAGGCAGTATCCAGTCCTCTTCTGGAGACTACCATTGAAGGCGCATCTCATGTAATCATTAATATTTCCGGTGATATCTCTCTGATGGATGCCAATGATGCAGCAAGTTATGTACAGGAACTTACCGGAGATGATGCCAATATTATCTTTGGTGCGATGTATGATGATACCTATGCAGATGAAGCAAGCATTACGGTGATTGCAACCGGACTGGACGAGCACACAGGTTCACAGCCATCTGTAAATAAGAAGATTGTGCCTGAGTACAGCAGTTCTTTTGCAGGAAAAGAAAAGCAGAATACAGGATTTGGTTTCCAGAAGTCTTCAGCACCAAGCAGAAGTACAGTGAATCAGAACACAAGAACTTCAACTCCAAGTCCATCTGTTGGGAAATTAAGAACTCCGGAAAGCAACGTTGCTGAGAAGAACATTCAGATTCCAGATTTCTTAAAGAGAAGATAATAGAATATTAAAACTACGAATGTCATGATAGAGAAAGTATCTGTTTAAAAGAAGCCCGGGATAAATAAATTCCGGGCTTGAATTATTTGTAGCGCTCTGAAAAAACTTTAATGCTGGAAGCGTATTCACTGGGAGTCATCCCGGTTACTTTCTTAAATTGACGGCTGAAATAATGTATGGATGTGTATCCAAGGGTATCAGCGATCTGAGTAAAATTCATATTCTTATTACGGATCAGCTGCTTGGCAGCATCAATTTTAATTTTACAAAAGTAATCAATAATGCCGCAGTTATTCTTTTCACGGAAAAGCTTTTGCAGCTGGGATCTGCTGATCAGATTATCACGGCAGATTTGCTCTATGGTTAACTGGTTTTGCATATTTCCTTCCAGATAGTTTACGATACGGTTATAGATTTCTTCATCATTTTTGGCTTTAATGGATTTGGTGATAGGAGTGAGGCTTTGCAGTGCCGTATATCTTCGATATAGCTGGATCAGGATATGTTCCAGGTTAATCTTAATCAGCTGTTGGCTGCCAAACGGATGATCCTGGTTCACTTCCATTTCCTCCAGATAAGGGTCATCTAAAGGAGATGAGAATGTATGCATCGCTTCAATGATGATTGACGCCAGCAGATTTCTTTCCACTTCCCCGATGGTCAGGATTTTATTTTCAAAAAAGCTCATGCGTGGTGAATTACAAATAAACGCAATGACCACCAGATTGGGCGCAGTCAGTCCATTTGCAGTTACGTTATGAAATTCATTTGGTTTGTGAAATATGATGTCTCCTTTTTTTAAGGATATCTTATGACTGTCGGACATAACCGACACCTCTCCTTTGTCCACACATAAAAATTCCCAGAAATCATGGGATTCACCATCAAATTTAAAGTCACTGGTATATTCAAAATAATGAACGGTGACGATCTGATCAATTCGAAAATCTTCATGAAGTGTTATGCTTTTATAATCCATAAAATTACCCCCTTGTAAGCTATAGAATATCGCATTTTTAGACAAAATGCAAATATTAAATACGATAGTGCAAAATTGCTGAAAGATTGTACAAATATTTTTGAGAAAAGGTATACTATAATGACGTTAATAACAAAGTTAGAGAGTTAAAAATAAAAGTTTAAAGGAGAGGTATGGATATGAAACCAGTATTGGTGATTATGGCAGCAGGTATGGGAAGCCGTTATGGAGGATTGAAACAAATTGATCCTGTAGATGAGCAGGGACATATCATTATTGATTTTTCTATTTTTGATGCAGTAAAAGCAGGATTTGAAAAAGTTGTTTTTATTATCAAAAAAGAAGATGAAGCAGATTTTAAAGAATGCATTGGAGACCGGATGAGCAAAATAATGGATGTTTCTTATGTATACCAGGATTTACATAATCTGCCGGGAGGATTTACAGTACCAGAGGGGAGAGTAAAACCCTGGGGAACCGGACATGCAATTGCAAGCTGCCTGGGAAAAGTGGAAGGACCTTTTGCGGTTATCAACGCAGATGATTATTATGGGCAGCATGCATTTGAAACCATTTACAATTATCTGAATACCCATGAGGATGACGAACAGTACCGTTATACCATGGTGGGATACGTTTTAGAAAATACATTGACAGACCATGGTCATGTTGCAAGAGGTGTCTGTGTAACAGACGAGCAGGGATGTCTTGTTGGAATTCATGAAAGAACCCGCATCGAAAAACGTGGTGAAGGCGCAGCATATACGGAAGATGACGGAAAAACCTGGACGGAAATTCCAAAAGGAAGTACAGTGTCTATGAATATGTGGGGATTTTCCAAGAGTATTTTAGAGGAACTTCAAAACAGGTTTGCGGCATTCCTGGAAGAAAATTTAGAGAGCAATCCTCTAAAATGCGAATATTTCTTACCGACTGTAGTAGGAGAACTTCTGGAGGAAGGAAAGGCAACCGTAGAGGTATTGAAATCTTCTGACAGATGGTACGGCGTTACCTATAAAGAAGATAAAGAGGTAGTAGTAGAAGCCGTTAAGAATTTTAAAATACAGGGATTATATCCGGATAGATTGTGGGAGGAACAGTAATGGCAAAAGATGATACATGCAGCAAGATGGAGGAAGTGATTCAGCATTTTCAATATGAAGGAGTCTTTCAGAGCGGGAATGCTTATGGAAGCGGACATATCAATGATACATTTTTACTGATATTTGATAAAGAGGACGGCAGTGTAAAAAGATATATTCTACAGCGTATGAATCATGAGATCTTCAAAAATCCTGTAGAGTTAATGGAGAACATCGTAAATGTGACCTCTTTCCTCAGAAAAAAAATCATTCAGATGGGCGGTGACCCGGAAAGAGAGACTTTAAATGTGATTCCTACATTGGAAGGCGCTAATTATTATGTGGACTCTAACGGTGAATACTGGCGCAGCTATGGATTCATTGAGGGTGCAACCAGCTACGATGCGGTTGAGAAACCGGATGATTTTTATCAGAGCGCCGTGGCATTCGGTAATTTCCAAAGACTTTTATCTGACTACCCAGCCAAAACACTTCATGAAACCATCAAAGATTTTCATAATACAATCGATCGTTTTGACAAGTTTAAAAAAGCGGTTGAAGAGGATGTTTGCCAAAGGGCGAAAGATGTTCAGCCGGAAATTCAATTTGTTCTGGATCGGGAAGCAGATGCCCATATTCTTTGTGACATGCTGGAAAAAGGGGAACTCCCTCTTCGCGTTACCCACAATGACACCAAGTTAAACAATATCATGATTGATGATAAGACCGGAAAAGGTATATGCGTCATTGATCTGGATACGGTAATGCCAGGTTTGGCATTGAATGACTTTGGAGATTCCATCCGTTTTGGCGCCAGCACCGGTGCCGAAGATGAACAGGATTTATCGAAAATTTCCTGTGACATGAATCTGTTTGCACTGTATACCAAAGGATATGTGGAAGGATGCGCAGGCAGCCTTACGGAGATGGAAATAAAAATGCTTCCCACTGGTGCCAAGCTTATGACATTTGAATGCGGCATGCGTTTTTTGACAGACTATCTGCAAGGGGATACATATTTTAAAATACATCGTGACAAGCAGAATGTTGACAGATGCCGTACCCAGTTTAAACTGGTGGCGGATATGGAAGAGAAGTGGGATGAAATGGCGGAAATTGTAGAAAAATATCTATAATTTTAACCGTTCATTAGGAAAAGGGGGTGCCCAAAACCCTTCTTATGTGATAAACTTACTACCAGAGCGTGTTGGGAAATTTATTTTTCAAATATGCTGGGTAATGATTTAAGTTTAAACGGAGGAAGAATATGAGCAAACCAGTTTTAGTGATCATGGCAGCCGGAATGGGCAGCAGATATGGCGGCTTAAAGCAGATTGATCCGGTAGATGAACAGGGACATATGATTATTGATTTTTCCATTTATGATGCGATTCGGGCCGGCTTTCAAAAAGTGGTATTTATTATCAAAAAAGAGAATGAAGCGGATTTTCGGGCTGCAATTGGCAACAGGATGGAGCGGCAACTGGAAGTGGAGTATGTGTATCAGGAAATGAACAGCCTGCCGGCAGGATATGAGGTGCCCGAAGGGCGTCAGAAGCCATTTGGAACAGGTCATGCAGTGCTAAGCTGCAGCAGTGTGGTAGATGGTCCATTTGCGGTAATTAACGCAGATGATTACTATGGACGCCATGCGTACCAGATGATTTATGATTATCTCTCCAACCACCAGGATGATGAGAAATATCGTTACACAATGGTTGGATATATTCTTGAAAATACCCTTACGGATAATGGTCATGTCGCAAGAGGCGTATGTGTGACGGATGAGCAGCATTATCTCACAGGAATTAATGAAAGAACCCATATTGAAAAGAGAAATGGTAATGCAGAATATACGGAAAACGATGGGGCAACCTGGACTAGGATACCGGAAGGAAGCACCGTTTCTATGAACATGTGGGGATTTTCAGCCAGTATCCTTCAGGAGTTAAAAGAACGGTTTCCAAAATTTTTGGATCAGAATCTGAAAACGAATCCGTTAAAATGTGAGTATTTTCTGCCTACCGTGGTAAATGACCTGATTGATGAGGGAAAAGCAACGGTAGAGGTTTTGAAGTCTTTGGATAAGTGGTATGGTGTCACTTACAAAGAAGATAAAGAATATGTTGTAAATGCAATTCAGAACCTGAAGAAGTCAGGACTGTATCCAGAGTTCTTATGGAAATAATATGGAAAAAAATGTTGCGAAATATACAGAGTAGGTATAGACTAGAAGAGAAACAAATTCAATTGGCATAGAATGAGGAGGAGCACATCATGGCAATTTTAGTTACAGGCGGTGCAGGTTATATCGGCAGTCATACATGTATTGAGTTATTAAAGGCAGGATACGATGTGGTTGTAGTAGACAATCTTTACAATTCAAGTGAAAAGGCAATTAAAAGAGTAGAAGAGATCTCAGGTAAAAATGTTACTTTTTATAAAGCTGATATCCTGGACAGAGAAAAATTAAATGAAATTTTTGATAAAGAATCCATTGATTCCGTAATTCATTTTGCAGGTTTAAAAGCAGTTGGCGAATCCGTGGCTAAGCCATTGGAATACTATCATAACAACATGACAGGTACCTTTATCCTGTGCGAAGTAATGAGAGACCATAATGTAAAGAACATCATCTTCAGTTCTTCTGCTACTGTATATGGAGATCCGGCATTTATTCCGATTACAGAGGAATGCCCAAAAGGAAAGATTACAAATCCTTATGGACAGACAAAAGGTATGCTGGAGCAGGTTTTAACAGACCTTCATGTTGCTGACCCGGAATGGAATGTGGTATTGCTTCGTTACTTTAATCCTATTGGAGCACATAAGAGCGGATTGATTGGAGAAGATCCGAAAGGAATCCCAAATAACCTGGTACCATACATAGCACAGGTAGCAGTAGGTAAATTAGAGTGTCTCGGCGTATTTGGCGATGATTATGATACTCCTGACGGAACCGGTGTCCGTGATTATATCCACGTAGTAGACCTGGCTGTAGGACACGTAAAAGCATTAAAGAAGATAGAAGAAAAAGCAGGCGTAAATATCTATAATCTGGGAACTGGAAATGGATACAGTGTTCTCCAGGTAGTGAAGGCATTTGAAAAAGCTTGTGGAAAGCCAATCAAATATCAGATCAAACCCCGCCGGGCTGGTGATATTGCAACTTGCTATTCGGATGCAGCAAAAGCAAAAGAAGAGCTGGGCTGGGTAGCGGAAAGAGGCATCGAGGAAATGTGTGAAGATTCCTGGAGATGGCAGAGCAATAATCCTAACGGATATGAAGAGTAAGCAGGAAAAGGCTATGGGC
>NZ_JAWYAJ010000222.1:0-21163 GCF_034124845.1 Robinsoniella sp. | reverse complement strand
AAACAAGGGGATACAGCGGTTCTTTACGTATTCAACTGTCAAAGACAGGATTATAGCATTGCATGTCCATAAAATCAAGTATTAATTTTCACAATTTACATTTTTTTCAACCTTTTTTCAACCCTTTTTTCAATTTTCTTTTGAATGCTGGAGATAAAAATTGATATTATGAAAACAGGCAGGATTAAAATACATTTCGGTTCTTTTAATCCTGCCATTTTTCATTGTGGAATTTCGTTATTGTGATATTATTTCCACTGTAGCAGGTCTAATTTCTATATGTTTCTGTATGGCTTAAATTTGGGTTTACTTATGAGTTATCTTTGCGTGTGATCCCCTGTAAGCTTACCCTACATGGATTGTAACATAAGTATTTTTTCCATTAAAGGTAGTTACCCTGATCTTAGCAGTTCCCTTTTTCTTTGCTGTAATTTTACCACTTGATGAAACAACAGCCACTGATTTCTTGTAAGATTTATATTTCAGTTTATAACTGGCTGTCTTTGAAGGGAATTTTACTTTTATCTTCCAGGTCTTTCCTTTCTTCAGGTTCTTTGTTTTTGGAGATATGGAAATAGTCTTAGGTGCTTTTTTCACAGTTACCTTACAATAACTCTTTTTACCGTTTGCGGTTTTTACGGTAATCGTAGACTTTCCTGCCTTTCTGCCTGTTATTTCCCCTTTTGATGTTACCTTTACTATGGATTTGTTGCTTGAACTCCAGGTAACTTTCTGAGATGCCTTTGCAGGGATTACCGTTGCTTTTAATTTTACTTTTTCTTTATAACCAATGGTGATATTTGTCTTGCTTAATTTTACCCTGGATGCTTTTGGCGTTTCCGATACAGGCGGTTTTGGTACCGGTGGTTTTGGAGGTGTCTGATTTTTCGTAAAGTTTGCTGTCAGCTTTTTGGATGCTGTTACGTTTCGGTCACTTCGCTTTGCAGTTTTAATGCCATCACTCCATCCGTCGAAAGTATAACCGGTATCAGCTACCGCTGTAACTTCTGCAGTAGATCCACCTTTTACAATGGTCTGTACCGCTGTTCCGCTGATTTTTCCGCCCGTTTGAGCCGCATACTCTACGGTTACTTTTTCTTCTGCTTTTTTGGTTACGGTTACCTTCAATGAAACGGTGCTGTATGCATCCAGTAATTCTTCTTCATAGGTCATTTTTAAAATAGGGGAACCGTCCGCTGCCCAATGTACTCGCTTCAGTCTGGCATGGCGGCAGGGATCGTTCAGGGGCTCCCCATTATAGGAACTGTTATTGCCACTATAATCAGAACCGCATTTCCGGTAATTGTGTGAGGTTGGTCTGGCATGGTATACAAAGATTGCATTGCCGTCCTGATCTACCGTAAAGGAGTTATGTCCGGGGCCTTCTTCCCCATTTACATCTCTGGATGTAAGCAGCGGATAAGGGTTTTTCGTCCAATTTGACGCATCCAGCAAATCTGATCCTCCCTTTGCACTGCACATACCAATTGCATATTCTGAACCGGTTCCAGATGCTGAGTAGCACATAAAAATATTGCCGTCTTTCTGCAGTACCGTTGCACCCTCATTTACACAGTAACGGATTCGTTCCCATCCGTAGTCGGAGCAGGTAATACGGGTTGGTTCAGAAGTCACAAGCCATGGCTGCTGTTCATCCACGCTTGCAATAAATAAGTCGGTACTGGAACCCTGGTAAGCTGCGGTAGGTTTACCTGCCCAGATGACATAGGACTGTCCGTTCACTTCATCCTTAAAATATGTCATATCCAGGCAGAAAGATCTGCTAAATGGATTGTCCGATACCTGGGAAGTTACACTCAGTTTATAATCTGTCCATTGGGATGACTGTCCGGATGACTGTAATGCAGTCTCATAAGGATCCTTGTCACCGGGAAGTACCAGTGCATGACAATAGATATCAAATACATTACTGCTGTGGCTTTCTGTAAAATAGATTACCCAGTTATCGCCCACTCTGTGTATTTCAGGTGCCCAGATGTAACGGTATCCTCTGGAAGCATAGTTTTCTCCGTCATAGAAGCCCTGGTTTCCAGCTTTCCAGACGGTAACCTGCGTACTTCTGTCCTGGAGGCCCTCCAGCGTTTTCGCACGTCTTAATACTACGCGGTCATACTGTTCCAGCTGGTCAGATCCATCAATCTGATCCCCGTCCTCGGGAAAATAGGAACCTGTCATATAATAATATCCACTCTGTTCGTCCCAGTAAATGCAGGGATCTGCCATACCCTCTACAAATTTTGTCTCATCGTAGTATACTGTTCCGGCTTCTTCATTATAGTTGTCCGGATCATCCGGATTTGCATTTTCGGGATCATCTTCCGGAAGACTGCTTCCATTTAATTCTTTTAATTTATTTATATACTGGGTCTGTACAACTTTACCGGTTATAGTATATTCTCCCGGCTGGGATAGATTGATGCCCTGGAGCGCTCCTTCCCAGTCAATACTGAATTCCTGGCGGGATCCGTCTGTATAAAGTGCATTTACACTTGGATACTGTTTTTCCAGCTCCTGTTCCGTCAGTCCCTGCTGTGCATCTACATTTAAGCCGGTGAGGGATTCCAGTCCATTATTCACAACGGTTCCCAGTTTATTTACAATATTCTGGTATTCTTCGGCTGTAAGGGATACCGCATTGCCAAGGGTTATCTGCTCGTCTGTGTCTAATATATTTTCTCCGTTGAGCAATAATGTAAAATTAGACCGTTTTAATGGAAGCGCACTTAATTCCGTTTCCGATACCATGATATCATCATAATAATTTACTCCATCCCGGGAGTTAAACAGGTGGATCCCCTTGGATGATGTTGCATCCGGAGCTGCTACGGTAAATCCTTCCTCCGTCTTAAAGATACGGGGATCGGTAATCTGAAGCGTACCACTGGTATTCTTGGAAAAAATCACGGCGCCTCCATTGTTCAGCACCTCAAAGTTTTTCCCATCTTTGCTGACAGCCATGTAGACACTGCGGGTTTCCTGGGCTACATTAGAAGCTGATGCATAAAAGTCTGTGGAAGTGGAATATACCGCTGCATAATATCCTTCCTGCAGTTCCCGGATGGATTCTACTCCCCTTACAGTAATTTCAAAAGATTCTGATTCCACACCGCTAACAATGGCAGTTACATGTGCCGTTCCTTCGGAAATTCCTTTTGCCGTTCCCTTTTCGTCTACCGTAAGCACCTCCGGTTTATCTGATACCCAGGTAACTGTTTTGTCTACATTTGTAGATGCCGGTTCCAGTGTAACGCCCAGACGGATGCTCTTATCCTCATCCACCGCATTTTTGCCGGTAATCGTTACCCGTTCCAGAGGAATCGGAACCATTGTTTCCTGATATAATTCGGCAATCTCTTCATCTGAAAGTGCTTTTCCATAGAAGGAAACATCATCCAGCATAGCACCGGCACATTTCCAGTAGGTCGCAAGGCTGGCACCCAGGCGCACATTGGTTGCAGATGGATTTTCTGCAAGACCGCCTGTCAGATCACTGATCATCTGCTCATATCTCTCGGTACCTGAGGTAATGGTATGTTGCTTTTTCACACCGTCGCTATAAAAAGTGATTCCGGATTCTGTTACCGTCATAGTAACCATCTTCCAGGCATCCTTCTGGTCTAATCCCAGGCTGGAAATTGAAAAATCCGTAAAATAGGTATTCTGATCTGTGGTGTTCCAGTAAACCATCATCTGATTTACCGCAAAGGTTCCTGCTCTTTTTCCGGTAGAGGGCGCCACTTCGAAATCTATGAGACATCGGTCCCCGCCTGCTTTTCCTGTGGTCTTCGTCCAGAAATTAAGGGTCAGACCGTTTTTTGTATCCCTCCCTGCAAATGGATTTCCAGGAAAAAGTGCATATCCCCGATTATTATAGTCTGCCTCATTTAATTGAAGCACCTGACCCCGGTACACGTCATTTACCAACGATGGTTTCTTTCCGCTTCCTACTGTTTCCAGGAGGAGTTTCTGATCTTCGCATTCAAGAGCTTTTCCATCGTTAGACAGCTTATAATCTTTAAAATCATAGGTACAAATTGAGGTAGAAGAAATTTCACCGGCCGTTTGATCATCTGCGGACTGTAACAGATTTCCAGACTGCTTCAAGTTGTCGGTCTGCTCCATCATTTCTTTCTCTGCATCCTGTACATTTTCCTCCTGAATGGCCGCTTCTGACTGTTCCGGCTCCTCCGTATTGTTCAGAACGTGAGCTTCCGTTTCCATAGTTTCTTCCGCAGATGCTCCCTTAACCGGCTCACGATCCTGCTGCTCTGCCTCTGACATTACCGTGACATTTTCACTGGCGAATGCAGTGCCTGACATGGGTGTCGCCGCCACAGCAGCTGCGGTCACTACTGCCAAAATCTTTTTCAACATTTTGTTTTTCATTAACCTTATCCTCCTTTTTCTATCTATAAAATGCTATTGCCTGATCCTGTTTGGACACTTTTTACAAGCTGTGCATCCAACAGAATCCACAGCCTTTACATCGGCTATGGATTCTGTCATCGCTGCTTTTACCTGTCTCTTATTTTTTTACTACCTGGATTTTTATTGTCTTATACTTTCCGTTAAATGCTTTTACTGTAATGGTTGCTGTTCCTTTTTTCTTGGCTGTAATCTTACCGCTGGAAGAAACAGCTGCAACGGATTTTCTGTTGGAAGAGTACCGGATCTTGTAGCTTGCCGTCTTGGATGGAAGGTTTACTTTTATCTGGAAACTCTTTCCTGCTTTTAATTTCTTTTTGTAAGTATTCAAAGAAATTTTACTTGGAGCTTTACGAACTGTTACCGTACACTTGTAAGTTTTCTTGTTCGCTGTTTTAACCGTTATCGTTGCTTTTCCTGTTTTCTTTCCTTCAATCTGACCCTTACTGTTTACTTTTACTACTGATTTCTTGCTGGAAGACCAGGTTACTTTCTGGGAAGCTCCTTTTGGATATACGGTAGCTTTTAAGGTTACTTTTTCTTTCAGCCCGATTGTTATTTTCTTTTTGTTAATCTTTACACTCTTTGCCACAGGTTTTGCCGGCTTTTCCGTAGATGGCTGTGATGGCTTTTCTGTGGATGGCTGTGATGGTTTTTCCGTAGATGGCTCGGACGGCTTTTCAGTCGGCGGCGTTTCTGTCTCCGGTTCATCGGTAGGCGGTGTTACCTGAGTTTTTTCAAAGTATGCCGTATATGTAACATCTTTTTCAGCCAGATCGGTACGTGCCGCCTGAGTGCTGCCGTCACTCCATTTACTGAATTCATATCCCGGATCAGCCACAGCTTCAACTTTGGTTCCCAGGGTTCCTTTTTCCAGTGTCTGAGAAGCGGTACCTGTAATTTTGCCATGTTCGCCTGCTATATAAGTAATGGTAAATTTCTCTGTTTCCGGTTTTGCCCCATACTTGTCCGCAACTTCTTTTGCTTCCATTGCGCGGTTGTATACTTCAATGTTATCAAAGTATCCTTTGAAATAATTGTCTCCACTATAAAATGACTTGCCCAGATAAGCAAACAGGTTAGTACCCAGCTCCGTCATCTTAACCGTGACTTTCTTTTCACCTAATAGCTTTCCATCTTTGTAGATTGTAATTTTTTCCGGTGTTACCACCATGGTAATATTCATCCACTTGCCTTTGATGGCAGATGTTGTTCCGCTTGCGGTTTGTTCCGAACCATAAGATCCGGTTGTCAGCGATACTCTGGACTGCGTATTCTGTGTTTTTAAGAAAAGATATCGGTTACTGTTCTTACCAATTCCAAATGTAAAGTAACTTCCGTCTACCATTTCCGCTTTTACATCCATGGAAATGGTCATCTTATTTCTGCCGTCAAAGAATCCCTGAGGCAGTTCTGCATAGGTTCCTTTGGTACCACTTAGATACAGGACGTTTCCTTTTTCCTGGTCCTCTACATAAGCGGCATTTCCATAGATCTTGCCGTCACGGCCTTTTCCGGAATCATCTTTTATAATATCGCTGCCGGTAACATCCTCAAAGCTGTATTTCAGTACTGCATTTTCTTCTTCCGGTTCCGTGTTTTCTGCTGCTTCATCGTTCCACTTTTTCTGAATAGCATCGTACTCCTGACGTGTCAGCGACATAACGGTACCATGGCGCATAGTGGACGGGAAGGAATACTTGCTGCTATCCAGTCTGGTAAACTCTCCGCTGCCAAGATCCGTTGTAATCATGGGGTAATATCCCACTCCCCCAAAGTCATCCAGAAGCAGGCACCACTTGTCCTCTCCATTGAATTTAAAACAGGTTCCGCCTTCTACATACCGCTGGTCTTTTAAAGAGGTTACTTCTGTCCAGCCGCCCAGTAAGGAGTCACTCTTTTCGACGATTGTATATTTTCCGTTGCCGCCCTTTACATCATGATCTTCTCCGGCTTCATTTTTGGAGAAACGGTAGTATACCTTCTTATCATTTTCCATGACGGAGATCACGGATGTGTCAATAACGCTGATTGCATTTCCTTCGGTATTCTCAAGCTCTATCCACAGCTCCGGTTCTGTAAAGCTGTAGAAGTCTCTGGTCTTGCTGTAGTACACTCTCTGTACCCCATAGTTATCTGCGCTGGTCTTGGATGCCCAGAATACGATATATTCTCCCGTCTTCTCATCATAAAAAGCTTCCGGTGCCCAGGTGCAGCCTGCATCATCCAATGCAACCTTTGCCATACGCTGATTGGACCAATTCACCATATCCGTTGATTCCCAAACCATTATGCTCTGGCTTCCGGAATTCTGTGCAGCTCCCCAGCCATTGCCGCCGTTAATCTTCAGATCGGTTGCAATCAGATAGAATTTGTCTCCTTCCGGTGAACGGATAATAAATGGATCACGAAGTCCTTTTTCTCCCAGTTCCGATTTGAGCACTGGTTCCCCATCATTCATATCCTTCCAGTGCAGACCGTCTTCACTGGTAGCAAAGTAGATCTGTTCACCTGTTGGAGATCCCTCGCCCTTAAAATAAGCAAATACATAAGCTTCAAAATCATCTTCTGTTATATTGGATTTTGCCTTTACGGTTACGGTAATTTCCTTTGTATCCTGTGCTTCTCCTTTGGAGATCACAGCCGTCAGAACGACGTTTTTATCTTTTTCCCCCCTGGTAACCACACCTGCCGGGGTATTGTCATAGTTTTCATTTACTGTTTCTTTTGCACTGACTGTCTGCTCATCCGAACTTGTCCAGCTGATTTTGGTGCCATCCTTTTCTGTCGGCAGCGTAACATTGCCAAGTACCGCATCCGCATTTGGAATGGTCAGAGATTCTTTTACTTCTGCTACAATCTCAGCATCCGTTTTCTGGTATTTTGCATCTTCCTGCTCATATCTTTCTTTTATCTGCTTTCCGGACAATATCGATTCCACGAATTTTACTTCCCGGATTCCGCCCTGGAAATCTTTATAGGAATCGTTATTTCCGGTTCCAATATAAGCATAGGTAAGTGTTCCCAGACTGGAGATGGATGCAGGTGTCGTTGCCGTACATAACAATTCTCCATTCATGTAGTACTTCAGTGTTGTTGCAGGTGTTCCATCTGCACCGGTTACATCCCGGATTGTCATAGCAATCTGATACCAGGATCCAAGAGGTGATTTTTGATTTCCCGGCGTATCCCCCAGAATACTGGTGCTATCTTTGTCTCCCCATGCCCCTCCGGCTTCTTTGCCGTTTAGCATAAATGTTGTTCTGGCACTTGCCCAGTTCAGCGTTGAGAACGCATATCCGTTTTTCTCATCGCTTCCAAAAGCAAATACAGTAGAGCGGTCATTGGAGTTCGTATTGGTTACATCATTACGAACCCATGCCGTAACGGTTAATTCTTTTGCATCCTGCAGTTTTGTAAGAATGCCGTCATCCAGCTTCACATAGTTTTTACCTGCAGTTGCCGTTCCAGCCGGGAATACAATACCCCCTTTATCTTTAACAGCAAATTCAGCCTCGCCTGTGAGCGTACCGTCAAATCCATTTTCTGTACTGTCTTTTAAATCATTGGTCAGCGGATAATATGCAAATGGTTCTGTTACTGCTGCATCTTCGTCATCCTCAGCTTCTGGTTTCCCGTATGCCTTCATGACTGCATCATACTCTTTCTGGGTCAGATTCAGGATGGTTCCATGGCGTTTTTTCAGGGTATCAAAAGAATACTCATCCGACGCTAATTTCTTCCATGCCTTTCCGGTTGTATCACTTAAATCGGAAGTGATGACCGGAAGATATCCCTTTCCTTCTGCAAACTGGTCAGTATACAAGCCAAAGGTTGTGCCGTCATTAAATTTAAACAGCTCAGGACCTTCCAGTTTTCTGCCGGTCATATCTCCGCCTAAACCAAGGCTGTTCAGATTCGTTACAACTTCCCAGTTACCAAAGATTGAAGTACTTCTTTCCAGTGTGATCTGTCCGTCTGCAGATGCACGGTAATAATAACCGTCATTGCCTTTAATCATGGTGGTATCAATAATGGACTGACCTGCGCCACGTGTGATATATTCTTCTGCTTCCGTGAACGTGACAAAGTCTCTGGTCTTCGCATAATAAATCTGAAGAACGCCGTCCCCGATGTCATCTGTCATATCATTGGTTGCCCAGTATACTACATATTCGCCTGTTGTCTCGTCATAAATGGCTTCCGGTGCCCATGCACATCCTCCTGTTGGAGAAGATACGGTGACTGCACGTGGTTCTGACCAGTTTACCAGGTCGGTAGATTCCCAGATAATTAAATCCCGGCTTCCGGTGGTAGTAGCCATTGCTGCGCCCCAGCCTCCTCGGTGGTAAATACTTAAATCCGTTGCCAGCATGTAGAACCTGTCTCCTTCTGCGGAACGCATTATAAACGGATCACGGACTCCCTTTTCACCTACTGTACTTGTTAATATCGGTTTACAGTCATTTAAATCCTTATAGAAATATCCATCCTTGCTGGATGCAAAATAAATCTGCTCATCGGAATCTTTGCCCTCTGTTCCGGTAAAACTGCCAAACAAATATGCCACATAGGGATCCTGCTCCACAGATTTTTTTACAGTCAGCTCGAATGTTTTGCTATCCGTCTCGTTACCGCTTGTGATCTGTGCTGTCAGTGTAACCTTCTGGTCTTCGCCCCCTCTGGTAACTACACCGGCAGGCGTAACGGTATCGCCCTGGCTCTGTTCTTTCGAAGTAATTACATCTTCCATGCTGCTGCTCCATGTAATCACCGCACCTTCCAGCTCATCCTGAAGTGTAATATTGCCGCGTACATCGTCTGCATTTGGAATATTCAATGCTTCTTTGGCTGCCGCTACTTTTGCGCTGTCGTCCCGGCTGGCTGTTCCTGAGATCTGTTCCTCTGTCAGTGCCTTATCATAGATTTTAAAGTCTGCTACTTTTGCTTTCAAACCAGGATCTGCTGACCAGAGAGAACGTCCGATATAACCCATGATGTTATTTTCTGTTCCATTTTCCAGTATTTCCTTTACACTGGTATCAAATTTAAAAGTTGTGATAATTGCTCCATCCAGATAATAGGACAGGACTTTATCCTTATAAGCAATCGTAATTGTTCCATAGGAGCCGTCTTTTGGAAGACTATGGCAGCCGCCAAAGATCCGTTCCTCTGTTTCTCCTTTGATTCCTCCCCTAACATAACCATTACTATAGCAGGGATCTACATAGAGATAATTGTTGCCGGTTCCTTTTACCTTAGAACCAAGGCACCAGAGCCAGTGATATGCACCACTTAAAGAACTGACTGTCGTCTCAATGGTAAATTCCTCATCCATGACACCTTCCATCATGGGAAGCTCTATGTACTGGCTTTTATTACCTGTAAAGTTCAGCGCCGGAACGTCTTCCACTACCAGAATATTTTCCTGTGTCATGCCAACTGCATTTGCATCATTTCCAAGCCCGCTGACGTCCTTCAGCTTCCCGTCTTCGATTACACTCATATCGTACTGCACCAGTAAACCGCCGTCTTCCACTACATCCGGTGCAACAGGCTTAACTGGTTCCGGATTTTTAATTGTGGTATGTTCTTTGATATATTCGGAGGATTTTGCCGTATTGTAAATCTTGACATTATCAATGAGTCCCTGATAATATTCTCCGCTGCCCCAGTTCGCCTTACCGATCTGAATAATTCCGCCGCTTTCGCCCAGGATATCGCTCAGCTTATAAGTACTGGTCTGATCTCCCACTTTTTCTCCATTTACATAGAGGGTAGAAGTACTTTCTGTAACAACCAGATCCACATGCTTCCATTGGTCGGATGATCCGGCGGAAATATTATTTCCAGGTCTCTTTCCGGTATTGTTATAACGCTCTACCGTAAGACCTGAAGCTTTATCCATAATTCCAAGATATCGTTCATTTGCAGGCGTTCCTACCTGGGCATTCAGGTTTGGTGCTGCATAAAATGCCCATCCGTTTCCGCCGCCGGATGCTTTACTGTCATAGGATATAGTAATCTCATCCAGTCCTTTTAAGAGAGGTGTTTCATCCTCTTTTGCAATGCTGAACCAGTTGGCACTGCTTATGGACATTGCCTTCCCGGCATTATCATAGCTGTCTTCCAGTATCGGAGTTCCATTTACCGTCGCTTTCGCTCCTGCTCCTGCAAATCCGTTTTCTTCGTCATCAAAGGTAAAGGCGGCAATTAGATTCTCATCTGCTATCTCCTCATCCTTTTCAAACATGGCAGTTACTTCAAAACTTTCGGTTACATTTTCGTCTTTTCTCACCGCGTCGGTAATGCCATCACTCCACTGTTTAAAATGGTATCCCTCGTCTGCAACGGCCTCCACACCGGACGTGCTGCCGCCTCTTGGGATCTTCTCTTCTGTCACTCCCTGAAGAGTACCATTGCTGCCCGCCTTGTAAATAACCGTTACCTGGTCCTTGATCTCGTCTTCGGTTCTGGCATAATTGTAAATCTGGATATTATCGATCTGACCTCCGAAGTATTCTCCGCTGCCCCAGTTTGCTTTTCCAACCTGTAGTACTCCGCCATCTGCTCCTAATATATCGGATAGCTTATAGGAGCTGGTATTTTCACTTTTAACACCATCCACGTAGAGGGTCGTGGTATTTTCCTGAATAACCAGATCCACATGCTTCCACTCTGCTGAAGAGGTGCCCAGAACGTCATTGCCCGGTCTGGTTCCTTCATTATAAAAACGTTCGATCTTCATGCTGTCCGTTTTATCAATAACACCAAGATACTTTTCATAGTTTGGAGTCTGCGCATCCCCGCTTTGAGCGGCGAATACAGCCCATCCGTTTCCGGTTGTCCCAGCCTTGCTGTCATAGGAAATGGTAACCTCCTCCAGTCCCTTTAACAGGGAGGTATCATCTTCCTGTGTAATACTCAGCCAGCTTCGGCTTCTGCCTCCATCCAGACTCAGTGCCATATCCTGTGATTCACTTCCATGATCTGTAAACAGTGCTCCTGCTGCAGAAGCCTCACCCCCGGTAAATCCGGTTTCATAGTCATCAAATGTGAAATCTGCTAAAAGTCCCACATCGGCTGCTTTGGAAGTATCTGCAATCTGTTCCTCTGTCAGCGCACCATCATAGATTTTAAAGTTATCCAGCAGTCCACTGTAGTATTCCCCTTTTTCCCAGTTGCCTTTTCCAATCTGTATCACTCCGCCTTCTGTTCCCAATATATCAGAAAGCTTGTAGGTACTCACCTGCCTTGCGGTTTCCACACCATTTACATAGAGTATGGTTTCCGTCTCCGTTACCACCAGGTCAATATGCTTCCAATCAGAGGAAGATGCTGAAGACATATTATTACCCGGTCTCTTGCCGTTATTATTATAACGTTCCACTCCAAGGCCTGTCTGTTTGTCCATTATGCCCAGATAATGTTCCTGCTGGTATTTTTGCTCATTAGTATTCGGTGCAGCAAAAAAAGCCCAGCCCCTGTTTGCCGAATCCGCATCGTCCAAGCTGTCATAGGAAATGGTAATATTCTCTTTCCCTGCCAGTAAAGGGGTTCCGTCTTGTTTGGTTACATTCAGCCAGTCTTTGGTTGATGAAGCAAGTCTTAACGCTCTTCCCCCGTTTTCCATATCAACCAGTGAATAATCCCGCATAAGAACTGCCGTGGCTCCTTCTCCTGATAAGGGCGCCTCACCATCGAAGGTGAAATTGGCAATCATCTTCTTTTCCGTACTGTCCGGCATTTCTTCAGCCATTACATTTACGGGAATACTGGTAACAACCATCGCAGCGGCCAGTGAAGCCGCTACCATTTGTTTCGCATACAACTTTTTCCTCATAAAACCTGTCTCCTTTTCTGCTAGTGCCAACTGGCGAATTACGCCGGTCGGCACTAAATTTGATTATCTGCAGCTATAAAGATATTGTAACAAATTTGTCTTTTTCTTGAGTTTAATAATTTTTGCATTGATTACGATATTATTGGATATTTTGTGGGAATTTTGATTAAAAAGATGTTTTTTTACGATTTTTGTATTATATTTTATGATTCCAAATCACAGCCGAAAGAGGCAAAAAAAAGGCACTGCGCGGCTCTTAACCATACAGTACCTTTCCTGTTACTTTACTTCATCCTCCATCCCGGATGATATTTATTTTTCAGAGTCCCATTAACCAGTTTGCCCCACCCCAGGGGAAATCCGCTGATACAGACCAACTGCCAACCTTTGCTGTGCTTCACTTGCAGATCATCCACGTAAATGGTCTCCCCCCGCAGATATTTTCCTACCCGGCTGTCTGACCAGTTTAAATTCACGCAGGAAACATACTGCCCTTTCCCCAGCGCCATAGCAAAAGATTGGCTGGGTTCAAAGCGGTCTTTCTTCAGTTCCCCAAGGTAAAGTCCGTTCCTCAGGAATGTCAGGCCTTTCCGTTCTCCCAGTAATTTCGGCACATAATATACCTGGCCTTTTCGGACCTCAACATCATTCATATCCATATCCATTGAGATATCTTTCAGAAAATCATCCAGAATCATGAGGTCTGCCTTCGCTATTTTTAACTTTACGCCGGGCGTTTTCACGTGCTCCCTGTCTGTATCTGTTCCAGTTGGTTTTCCTTTGCTTAAGAGCGCAATAAAATGACCTTCTCCTGACATTTTATGCGGCCATATCCGGATACATTTTCTAAGATCAGGATGTCCCCCATCCTTCACCAAATCCGGACGCCCTTCTGAAAAACCTTCATATCCCGGCATCTCCCGGATCTCAAACTCCGGGGAGACAGACAGAAGATACTGAATCACTTCTTCGTTTTCTTCCGGAGAAAAGGTGCAGGTAGAATACAGAAGCTGGCCTCCCGGACGAAGCATCTTTGCAGCCTGCATAATGATTACTTTCTGCTGTTTTGCGCAGAGCAGCGGTTTCTCTTTATCCCAAACTTTTGCCACTGCCGGATCCTTACGGAACATTCCTTCACCGGAACAGGGGGCATCCACCAGGATTTTGTCAAAGAACTCCTCAAACTGCCCTGACAGCTTTCCTGGTATTTCATTTGTGATAAAAGAATTTGGAATCCCAAATACCTCCACATTTTTCAATAGTGCTTTTGCCCTCGACGCACTGATATCATTGGCAACCAAAAGCCCTTCTCCTCTGAGCTTTGCCCCCAGTTCAGTGGCTTTTCCCCCAGGCGCCGCACACAGATCCAGCACTTTTTCTCCCGGCAGAACTTGGAGCCTTGATGCTGGAGTCATAGCACTTGGCTCCTGCAGATAATACATGCCTGCATAATAAAATGGATGTCTTGCCGGTGCGTCCTGCTCCTCATAATAATATCCGTTTTCCACCCAGGGAATCTGTGTCAGATGAAAGGGCGCAATCCGCTCAAATTCTTCGGCAGAGAGTTTTGCTGTATTGACGCGCAGTCCAAAATTACGGGGTGCCTCATAACTTTTCATAAAATCATCAAACTCGTCTCCAAGTATTGTTTTCATTTTCTCTATAAACGCTTTCGGTAAATTCATAAATATCCTCTGTTTCTGTCTTTTTCATTTTTAACCCCTGCATACCGCTGACGGGTCTTAGGTACTGCAAACTTTATTCCACACTCTTCAACGATTCCACCATATCAATTTTCTTTAATTTGAAATACATAACAACATTTACAATCAGGGAAAATCCACAGGTGAATAAAATGGAATATATAAAACTCGGCCAGTTGATATTCCTTCCAAACATACAGGCATCAACTTCAACCGTCACGATAACAAACCTGTGCAGCACGATCCCCAATACAATTCCCACCAGAACACCAAATCCCGTAAGTAATATATTTTCCCGGTACACATAAGCACAGACTTCATTATCATAAAATCCCAGTACCTTGATGGTTGCCAGCTCCCGCTTTCGTTCATTGATGTTAATATTGTTCAGATTATAGAGTACCACAAATGCCAGCATGCCGGCAGATACAATTAATACTACAATAACTACATCCAGGGAACTCAGCATATCATCCAGCTGCTTCATTACGCTGGAGGTATAGCTGACAGAAAGAGCTGCCTCATTACTTAAGATACTCTGCCCCACGTCTTCCACATGATCTTTGGCATCAGGAACTGCCTTGAATAAAATACTATTATAGTCCGCACCTTTTCCGGTTACTTTTTCATAAAGTGTCGGAGACATATAAATATAGTGTGCCAGATAATTTTCACATATATCCGCAATCGGTGCTTTTATCGTGGTACCGTCCTCATTATGAAGTTCTATGGTATCCCCTTTGGACACCCCCATCATATTTGCTGTTTTCTCCGTTACGATTACACCGTCGTCACCGAATTCAACTTGCTGTTTTGTCCTCCTGTCTCTGAATTTCACAAAGGTGTCAAAGCCCTCCATCTCTTTCGGTACAAGAAGATAAACACTCAGGTCTTTCTTGCCGACCTTTACCGACATCTTCTGCATCATGGAATCGACGGAAGCATCAATCTGACTATCCGTATCCATATAGCGCTCAAGGTCATTGCGTTTCTCATCCGAAGCGTCCTCATCGACTAATACGGTTCCGTCATATAACTGTATTTCCTGATACTGCAATACTGCGATATTCCGTATAGAATCTCTGATACCATATCCAACCAGCAGCAATGCCATACATCCGCCAATTCCAAATATGGTCATAAAAAACCGTTTCTTATAACGGAACAAATTGCGGATAGTAGACTTCCAGGTAAAACTCAGATGCTTCCAGATAAAAGTTACCCGCTCCAGCAGAACTCGTTTTCCCTCTTTCGGCGCAGGAGGACGCATTAATTTTGCCGGAGTCTCCGCAAGCTCTTTGTAACATGCAGCAAATGTAGCAATCATCGTACAGCACACCGCCGCAAAGGTAGCAATCCCCGCAAACTTCAGATTATACGGAAGTTCCACATTCGGCATATGATGATACATGATTCCATAGGCATGAATGATAATATAGGGCAAGATTTTCTCTCCTGCCAGAACTCCCAGAATACTGCCTCCGATCGTGGCAAGCAGTGCATAGTTCAAATACTTGGAGGCAATGGAAAACTTACCGTATCCCAATGCCTTTAAAGTACCGATCTGAGTTCGTTCTTCTTCTACCATTCTCGTCATCGTTGTAAGACTGATCAGCGCCGCTACCAGGAAAAATAATACCGGGAATACTTCTCCAATGTTTTTAATACGATCGGCGTTTTCTCCATAACCTGTATTTTCCGGCAGGGAACTTCGATCATTTACAAGCCATTCCGGTTCTTTCAGATCATTAATTTCTTTCTCGGCGTCTGCGATCTTCGCCTCTCCATCGGAAATTTCTGTTTTGGCCTCCTTCTTTCCCTTTTTGTATTCCTTTTTGCCATCTAATAATTTCTGTTCATTCTCAGTAATTTCTTTTTCACCCTCAGTGATTTCCTTCTCGGCATCCGATAACTTGGCATAACCGTCTGCTATCTGCTTTTGACCGTCTTCCGTCTTTTGTACGGCACTGTTCAGCTCTGATTCCTTGGAAGCCAGTTCACTTTTTGCGGAAGCCAGTTGTGCCTCTCCCTGGGTAAGCTGATTTTTGCCTTCCTGGAGCTCCTTTTCTTTTTGTGCCAGCAGTGCACTCTGGCTGTCCAGGGTCTTCTTCCCCTCATTTAATACCTTCGTCTGTTTATCCAGTTCTGCCTTGGCACTCGCAAGCTGAGGTTCCTTTTCGTCTATCTCTTTTTTAGCAGCTGCCAGTTTCTTCTGGCTGGCAGCTATTTCTTTTTTCGCTGCTGCCAGCTTTGTTTCATTAACATCAATCTGAGACTTAGCCGTTTTCAGTGCGGCTTCATTTTTATCAATCTCCGCTTTTCCGGCCTGTAACCCTGCTTCACTTTTAGACAGTTCCGCCTGTGCCGCATTGATTTTCTGCTGTCCGGCCTCAATCTGCTGCTTCACAGGAGCAAGTGCTGCTTCCATCTCCGCTGCTTTCTGCTGTTCTACAGCCAGTGCCCCCTGAGCACGGTCCAGCTCCGCTTTTTTCTGGGCAAGAAGTGGCTCGGTCTGTGCAATCTGCCCCTTCAGCTGTTCTGCCATAGCAATTTGATCCTGGGTGGCAGTTCCGGCATCAATTGCCGCCTGCAGCTGTGCCAGTGTCGCTTTTGCCTGGTTTAGCTCTGCCATCTTGCCTTCATACTCTGCTGTTGCTGCTGCCAGCTCCGCCTGCTTTGTGGCAATCAGGCTTTTCGCCGCTTCCAGTGCTGCAGCATTTTTATCATATTCTGCTTTGCTGATATCGAACTTATTTTTTTCAACCTGAAAATCTGCCTTGGCCTGCTGTAAAACTGCAGCATTTTTTTCATATTCGGTTTTTGCGGCAGCAAGCTGGGCAGTTCCGGTTTCATACTGCTTTTTAGCCGCCTCCAGTTGGGTAATTCCATCCTTATACTGTTTATTTGCCTGATCCAGCTGGGCTTTGCCTGATTGATACTGCTTTTTTCCCTGATCCAGCTGCTTCTTGCCGGCTTCATACTGTTTATTAGCCGCCTCCAGCTGCTTTTTGCCGGACTCATAGTCACTCTGCGCCTTACTGATCTGGGTTTTACCCGATGCAATTGCTGTTTCTCCATCCTTTATCTGTTTGGATGCTTCCGGATATTTTGCCTGAAACTCAGCTTCCTTAGAAGCAAGGGTATCTTTTCCATCTTTTAACTGTGTCTTAGCCGAATCCAATTGTTTCTTAGCTGAGTCCAGTTCTTTTTGTTTCTCGTTCAGTGTACCTTTATTTTCCTCAACTTCTTTTCTGGCATCAGCAAGCTTTTGCTTCCCATCCTCCAGTTCCTTCTCTCCGTCCTTCAGTTCCTTTCTGGCATCGGCAAGCTTTTCCTCAGCCTCCTGCTTTCCGTCCTCCAGTTCTTTTTTTGCATCCGCAAGCTTAAGATCCGCTTCATCCTTTACTTCTGCATACCGCCTGGAGCATTGAACTGATTCTATGCCTTTCACATTCTTCGTGACATCCTCAATCAGGCGGTCATATTCTTCCGTATATGAAGTCAGATCTTTGGAGCCTTCTGCTTCCACATAAGCAAATGTGTATGCTGCCTGGTCAAATTCTTCGGGCACCACATATCCATATCCCGAGACCTCACCGGTTCCCAGTGTTGTGTTGCCTTTACTAAAGGAAATATAGGAAGGACTGTTACCAGTTCCTACAATTTTAAATTCTTTGTTTCTTAATACCCTGTCACTGTCCTTACTCTCTTCAAACTGTATGGTGTCCCCAACCTTATAACCGTTGGCAGTTAAAAATTCTTCGTCCACCAAGCATTCACCAGCAGTTTCCGGCAGCCTTCCCTCAGAAACCGCCACCTTATTTAAAGTCGGCAGAAGGGACTCCATATGAAGTACTTTCTCATCTTTTCCGCTGCCGCATAATACGTCCGTCATATAGCCCGATTCTGCCTTGCTGACTCCTTCCACTGACAAAAGAGCCTGGATGTCCTTATCGGTCAACCCCAGTGTACCGATTACTTTAAGATCCATCAGATTATTCTCATCAAAATAAGCATCACCGGAAAGGCGCATATCCGGTGCTGCCGATTGAATTCCAGAATAAAATGCCACTCCCATGGCTACAATAAAAAAGATCGATATAAACCGATTGAAACTCTTTTTTATCTCCATAAAAAAATCTTTATGTAACGCTTTTTTCTTCATATGCCCACTACCATTCAATTAGTTCTACCGATATCGGTTCATTGTTCATTCTCATACTGGATACTTTTCCATTTTTAATTTTAATTACCCGGTCCGCCATTGGTGCCAGTGCTGAATTATGGGTAATGACGATCACTGTCATACCTTTTTCCCTGCACATATCCTGCAGCAGTTTCAATATGGACTTTCCTGTCTGATAGTCAAGTGCTCCGGTAGGCTCATCACACAACAACAGCTTTGGATTTTTAGCCAAAGCTCTGGCAATGGACACCCTTTGCTGCTCCCCGCCGGATAACTGCGCCGGAAAATTGTTCAGTCGTTTTCCAAGCCCTACTTCATCCAGTACATCTCTAGCCTTCAGCGGATTCTTACATATCTGAAGTGCCAGTTCTACATTCTCCAGAGCCGTCAAATTGGGAACCAGATTGTAAAACTGAAATACAAAACCTATATCATCTCTGCGGTAGCCGGTTAATTTTCTGGGATTATACTCCGCTATATTCTCACCGTCCACCCATACTTTTCCCTTAGTGGCAGTATCCATACCTCCTAAAATATTTAATACCGTTGTTTTTCCAGCACCGCTTGGTCCTACCACTACAACAAATTCACCTTTTGTAATTTGAAAATCTATGCCATCCACAGCATGTATATCCACTTCACCCACGTGGTATGTTTTGGTAACACCGGACAGTTCAACGAAATTCTCAAGACTTCTCTCTGACATTTGAACTCCTCTTTACTATTATTCTTATGCAGCAGTATTCTGCATGTTTTTTATATTTTATCACATTGGGTTTGAAAAAACACTGTTTTTACTTATTAAAAAAGAATAAAGAAGATGGGGCACCATTGACAAGAAAATCAAATTAGTGTATCCTTTTAATGAACAAAGGCGTTCATCGTACAGGGCTTGAATCTAATTCGAACCTTGTACGATGAGCGCTGTTTTTTAATAGTCCTTTCGTAAGTAAATAAAAACCAGGAGGAAATAATTATGGATCATACAATACAAGAAGTTTTAGAATTTGTCCGGGATAATGACGTAAAATTTATCAGACTGGCTTTCTGTGATTTGTTTGGCACCCAAAAGAATATATCGATTATGCCGGATCAGCTGGAACGGGCTTTTCGTGAAGGAATTTCCTTTGACGGATCAAACATCCGGGGATTCTGCGGTGTTGAAAAATCTGACTTGTTTCTGATCCCGGATGCCGCCACATTAAGCATACTTCCATGGCGTCCTCAGCAGGGACGCGTAGTTCGATTCTATTGCAGCATTCAAAACCCGGATGGAACTCCTTACGTCTGCGATACCAGGCATATCCTGAAAACTGCAATCAAACGCTGCGAATCCATGGGCTATCTGCCAAAAGCCGGAACCGAGTGTGAATTTTATCTTTTTAAAACAGACGAAGATGGCACCCCTGTTTTTGAAACCCACGACGAAGCAGGTTATTTTGATATTGCTCCTCTTGATAAAGGTGAAAATGTACGTCGGGAGATCTGCCTTTGTCTGGAAGAAATGGGGATAGCGCCGGAATCATCCCATCACGAAAGCGGCCCCGGACAAAATGAAATTGATTTTAAATACTGCGACTTTTTGGGAACTGCCGATAATTTACTGACATTTAAATCAGTCGTGAAAGCTATTGCCGCCAGAAATGGTCTCTATGCTTCCTTTATGCCAAAACCTATTTCATTTGAAAGCGGAAGCGGACTGCATATTAATTTATCACTCTCACAAAATGGCAAGAATATTTTTCTCAGTGGTGAACAACATAATCCTGTAGCAGAAAGCTTTATGGCAGGCATTATGGAACATGCTGCAGAAATGACTGCTTTTTTAAATCCGATTCAGAATTCTTACGAACGCTTTGGAACATTTGAAGCCCCCAGATACGTATCCTGGTCTCATCAAAACCGTTCCCAGCTTGTACGTATTCCAGCCCAGACAGGAGAAAAAGCAAGAATGGAGCTTCGTTCACCGGATCCTTCTCTGAATCCATACCTGGCATTTGCCATTCTGCTCCATGCAGGACTTGATGGAATACAACGCAATTCCGTACTGTCAGAGGCTTTAGATGTGAACCTTTATACAGCTGATACCTCGGTTATAAGTAACCTAACCGCTCTTCCCGGTTCTTTGGAAGAGGCAGTCCGCATAGCATCTAATAGTAGTTTTATCCACAACACCTTAGATCCTGCGCTATTAGAAAAATATTTTATGATTAAAAAAGAAGAAATACTTGCTTTTGATAAAACCGCGAACAAAGAGGATTTTTATAAACAGGTCTACTTTAAGCTCATATAAGATACTGGTAATCTAAAAATAAGAAAGGCGGCGATGATATGGACAGCGTTTTAATTATATCCCCCACTGAAAAAAGTATCGCAGTTTTCCGGGATATGCTTTCTCAAAGTTCCTGCCGTGAACTTGTCACTGTAGCGAACTGCGGTGAAGCCAGACGCTTATTAATCGAGCGCAATTTTGATCTGTGTATTATAAATTCTCCACTGCGGGATGAAACCGGTGTCAGCCTGGCTAGAAATATCGCCACGGACGGATCCACTCAGGTTATTCTGATCGTGAAAACCGAATTATATGATGACGTTTCCATGAAAGTCGAAGAATACGGTGTGTTCACAATCGCCAAACCAATCAGCAAGGTGCTGTTCTGGAGCGCTCTTAAGTTGTGCCAGGCATCCCATAACCGCATGTCTGTGATGCGCAATGAAAATAAACAGCTGCTGCAGAAAATTGAAGATATCCGCATAGTGGACCGGGCAAAGTGTATCCTGATTGAATACCTGAATATGTCGGAATCAGAAGCACATAAATACATTGAAAAACAGGCAATGGATACAAGGGTAACCAGAAGAATAATCGCTGACCGTATCTTAAAATCCTATGAGAATAGCTGATCATGCTGATCATGAAAGCAAATATTTAAAAACCTCGCTGCTCGCGGGAATAAATCACGGTGATAAGTTCAGCTATACCAG
>NZ_JAWYAJ010000221.1:0-4853 GCF_034124845.1 Robinsoniella sp. | reverse complement strand
CATCTGCCGAAATTTCCTTTGCATACGTCATATTTTCAATATATAATCTGTTTTTCTTCGCAAACACGTCTACGGCAAACTTTCCGTTTACATCCGTAGCAGTGGTAATAACCGGTATGGCCCCTGTTAAATTGGCAAGCACCCCAGCCAGATCATTTGCGCCTCCCAGATGCCCAGATAACAGCGAGATTACAAATATTCCTTTTTCATCCATGACTACCACTGCCGGATCCTTTGCCTTATCACGGACGAACGGGGCAATGCTTCGGACTGCAATTCCCGACGCTCCAATAAAGCAAATGGCATCACATTCTTCGAACATCTCCCCCGTCCATTCCTGAAGGGGCTTTGTCAAAGGGATCAGCTGATGTGGTTCGGCGTACTTTTTCATTGCATAAGCCTCACAGCAGTACCCCTGCAATTCCAGGGCCTCTGACAAATTGCGGCAGAGCCTGCTCCCACGTTCGGTAAAACTTATCATTGCTAATTTCATATAAACTCCTATCCTGTGCCGCAATTACTCTGTTGTACTAGTGCCTCCCGGCGTATTTGCTCTCCGCGCGGAACTAGCTTCCCGGAACTCTGTTGTAAATGCAGGATTGTATAATTCTGAACGGTCATAATGGCTATGGCTGACTACATCGCCAATGATCATAAGGGCTGTTTTTGTAATCTGATTTTCTGCCGCTGTTTTCGCAAGTGTCCCTACTGTGCACACAAATGCTTTCTCGTCCTCCCAGGTAGCCTTGTATACGATTGCAGCCGGGGTATCCGCAGTATAGCCGCCCGCAATTAAACGTTCTGACAGCTTTTCCAGCATTCCGGTACTTAAGAATACAACCATGGTCGCCTGATGTGCTGCGAACGATGCAATTTCTTCTTTTTCCGGAACGGGAGTACGGCCTGCCATACGGGTAATGATAACGCTTTGTGATACATTCGGCAGCGTATATTCCAGATTCAGTGCAGATGCTGCACCACTAAAGGAGCTCACACCCGGGCAGTAATCGTACCTGATCTTTTTTTCATCCAGGACATCCATCTGTTCACGAATAGCTCCGTACAGACAGGGATCTCCCGTATGCAGTCTTACCGTAGTAAGCCCTTTTTCCTCAGTGTCAAACATAACCTCTAATACTTCTTCTAACGTCATCGTTGCACTGTTATAAACCCTGCAGTCATCCTTTTTATAATCCAGAAGCTGCGGATTCACAAGAGAACCTGCATAAATGATAACATCTGCCTCTTCCAATAATTTTTTCCCGCGGACTGTGATTAAATCTGCCGCTCCCGAACCTGCTCCTACAAAATGTACCATTTTAATTCTCCTTTGCAATAATTAATGAGTAATATCCTGCATCTTCTGGTATTTCTTCCACGGAACGGTAGATTTTTTCGTTTTCCATACCGCAGTTTTCAATCATAACTGCTCTTTCATTTCTCTTTTGCAGTTCTTCTTTTACCATCGCCATTTTTTTGCCTGCCTTCATCAGTACCTTTGTACCCGGAAGCTTCAGAGCATCTTCGATTTGATAAGATGCCGGAATGACATGTAAAGGCTCCGCTTTTTCCACCAACCCGATATTTAATCGGGCAGCTACAGCGCAAAATGAGGTAATGCCGCTAACGATCTCTACTTCATATCCTCTGTCCTGAATCCTTTTATGTATATATAAATAAGTGGAATACACCGTTGGATCACCCAGTGTTAAGAAGGCGACATTTTTTCCTTCTTTTAAATATTTTTCTACCTGGTCAGCACCCTCATTGTGACTGCTTTCCAGTTTTTCTTGATCCTTTGTCATTGGCATGTGTACGGCAATGATCTCTTTCTCATCCAGCTCTTTTACAGCCTGCTTTGTTATCTGATACGCAACGCTTTCTTCTTTTACTTTTCCCGGCACTGCAATCACATCGCTTTCCTGAATAATGCGGACTGCTTTTAAGGTGAGTAATTCCGGGTCCCCCGGTCCGATTCCTAAACCAAATAATTTACCTGCCATTTTCTTAACCTTTGCCACTTGCTTGGAAGGAACGCTTTGCTGCCTTCCCGTAGCTTCCTTTCTGCTCTGCTTATTGATTTATCTGTTATATTCTCAGCTATTGTTAATCTGATCCCTTGTTATCGAATAAATATAATGAGGCATATCTATACCATAATAATGCTTCACAAACTGTCCTTTTTGCGTCATTCCATTTCTGACGGCTACCTTTTGGGATGGGATATTGGTATCACGTATAATGGAATATAGTTCCGGTACCTCTAAAACTTCAAATGCATATTTTTTGCAGGCTGCCGCCGCTTCCGAAGCATATCCCTGATGCCAGTATGCCTTTTGAAACAGATACCCCACTTCCGGAACCTCCACGCCTTCTATGTCCTGCATGGTAATACCGCACTGCCCGATCATTTCATCGCTGTCTTTTATAATGACGGCCCACAAGCCAAACCCGTACTGTTGATATCTCATAATCTGGCGATCCAGCCATTCGTGTGCCTCCCGGTCTGCAAATGCATGTTCGTAAGCACGCATTACTTCCTCATCCTTTAGCATTTTGCAGAGATCCGGAAAATCCTCCTGTACCATCTCCCGCAAATATAACCGGTCTGTTTCCAATATTCTTTTATGCGACCGCACAAAATGACTCATTAATTCTTCAACACTGCTCGTCACGCCAAGGGTACCGTATTCATTTGAAAAAAGAATAACACCTGTTTTCAGACTTCCATATGATCGGTGATCTAAATAATAATCTATTTTTTCCAGTACATGCTCCATAACCGCTTCCATGCAGCCATAGTCCTTTAAGATCCCTAAAGCCTCTTCCGTGGTAATTGTCTGCAATATTTTCTGTACTGCTTCTATTGGCGCTCCGGCTCTGACCGCATTTGCAGCCATAATCTCGGCTCTGGAATCGGCGCATCTGGAATGAGTATTCATAATCCCACCCGCAACCTTAATAAATTTCCCAATATGTGCAATAAACAAAATGCCTTTCATTCCAAGCTCCACCGCCATATCAATGGTGTCGCCCACATAATTGCTGCATTTCATGGAATTGGTAAGATCGATATTCAGATGATCTTTGGAAAATGCTTCTCCATAATTACCAGGAGTAATGGCCAGGTATTCTGCACCATTTGCTTTCTTCATCTCCATTTCAAGACGTATACTTGCAATTAATGCTGCTTCGCTCATGGGAACTACAATTCCGCTTGTTCCCAGTACAGAAATGCCCCCTTCAATGCCAAGCCTGGGATTAAATGTTTTTTTGGCAATTTCCACTCCTTCCGGTATGGAAATTTCCACTGCAATTCCCCCGTGATAATCCTGTTCTTCACAAATGTCTGTGACAGCTTCCCGGATCATCTGGCGGGGCACCCTGTTAATGGCAGCTGCGCCTACCGGCTGCTCCAATCCCTTCTTCGTAACCCGTCCAACACCCTTTCCGCCATCTATAGTGACCCCTGCTTCTAATGTTTTCCATACTTTTGCATAGACAAGAGTGCCTGTTGTAGCGTCAGGATCGTCTCCCCCATCCTTCCTTACCGCACAGGATACCTGGCTCTCACTGCGTTTAATCTCTTCCAGGTTTAAATGTAGTAAAATTCCCTTTGGAGTCATCAAATCGACTGTACCCACATCTTTTTTCATCAGGAGCATCGTCACTGCCGCCTTTGCTGCCGCTGCTGCACAGGAGCCTGTAGTATAGCCGTATCTGAGCTTTTTATTATTTTTTATTATATAATAATCCTGTAATCCGTTATCCTGATCCATATATGATCCTTTCCATTTCGCTGGCGCTGGCAGAATGCCTTTTACACTACAACATTCTGACAGGTACAACAAAAAATCCGTTGTCAAATACACTATAAGACAACGGTTCCATACAAAAAATATACTCCCCGGTTGCCGCAGGGAAATACAATGCAAACAACATAAGCAGGTATCTGACTATACAGTAACGGACTTGTGCGGGACTTTCACCCGTCTTCCCTATTATCCTGCTAGGACATGTCTGAAAATGCTTTCTGACAAATGTACGTCACAGTTTGCGGGAAATTTGTTCCAAATGAAGGGCACGTAGCGGGCTACGTAACCTGAATTCGAAGCAAACATGCCACAAAGTGAGGCGTGCAGATGGCGGGAATCATTTTTCAGACCCGCCTTCCAGCAGGAACTTATATTGACTCTATTTTTCTACAAATTATTATATTATTTACCTTTGATTCTGTCAACTGAAACTATAGCTTATGCCGGTAATTGTTTTTCATTATAAAAAGCCTGACATTCACCCAATCCCGGAATGCTGTTTAAAAAACACTCCAAAAAAGGTATGTAAACACCAGGCTTTCATCCCCTATTTTCATAGATTATTCTTTTTCTTCTTCATCTGCAAACTTTGTTGAAAGTATCTTCCTGGGTTTTTCTGCTTCGTCTTTATCCCAGGGCAGCACATCACCGGGATCTCTTAGATAATCCAGGATCTGCCAGATTCCTTCTCCTGTATAGGAGCTTACGCGAAATACTGTCTCACATCCTGAGAGCCGGAGCCAGCGTTCTGCCTGGTCAGGGTCTCCGGTAGGAGAATCGATCTGAGTTACAATACCGATTACCGGCCTGGTGGAACACGCTGTGACGCAAGGAGGAAACAGGGAATACGGTTCATCTGCATTGATTAAAAGTCCTACCACATCTGCCTCATAGGCATAAAGCGCAAGGGCACGTCCCAGACGGTTCGTCTCCGCGTATTCCCCTGGCGTGTCTATTACAACATCAAAGTGATTTATGTATTGCGTTTTATGGTAATGGATGGTCTCACCTTTCAGTGCCTGAGTAAGCGGTGTCTTG
>NZ_JAWYAJ010000220.1:0-6750 GCF_034124845.1 Robinsoniella sp. | reverse complement strand
CATCCCCAAAGTTTTAATCGTAACCTCCAGATTCATCTGGGTATTCAGCCTTTTAAAGATTTCTTTTGCCCGCTTCTTCATTCCTTCATAATCAATCACACTTACAAAGCCAATCTTTTTCGTCATTTCGTGCCCCAAGAACAAATTATCCAGCACGGTCATTTCCTCAAACAGACTTGTTTCCTGAAATATAATGGAAACCCCTTTTTGATATGCCTCCATAGGATTTGCAAATGCTTCTTCTTCTGCATTTACCACCATGGTTCCACTGTCCGGCTTATGTACTCCGCAAACCACTTTCATAAGCGTGGATTTTCCTGCTCCGTTCTCGCCGCAGATGGCATGCACTTCTCCGCTTCGAAGTTCAAAATCAATGCCATTCAACGCCAGGACACCTGGAAAAGTTTTCACAATATCTCTCAGTTCCAATATTGTTTTTTCCATTGTTCCTCCTCCAATCTTCATATGCTGTCTCTTGCTTAACTGTCTTAATCTTATCAGGAGGGGAGGAAAAGGTACATGTAAAATCAAAAAGGGTTTATATAAAATACAAAAGCCTGGGGATAGAATGTTGCAATTTCTATCTTCAGGCTTTTGCTGGTTCGAATCTATCTTTCCTACCCATTAAAAAATGGCATGTTATAATCCGTATTATAACATGCCAAATCTGTAATTACTTACTCTTCCGTAGCAGAAACTAAATCTTCTTCACCAAGATCATCCAGATCTAAATCATCTGATAAGTCAAGTCCAAGATCCAGATCGTCATCATCATCAAAATCTTCGTCTTCGTCATAACCCTGATCCAGTGTATAATCGGTATCCAGTTTTACGTTGCGGTATCTCTTCATGCCGGTTCCGGCTGGAATTAATTTACCGATAATAACATTTTCTTTTAATCCGATAAGCGGGTCAATCTTACCTTTGATTGCTGCTTCTGTCAGTACTTTCGTTGTTTCCTGGAAAGATGCTGCCGATAAGAAGGAATTGGTTGCAAGAGATGCCTTTGTAATACCAAGCATTACCTGCTTTCCTTCTGCCGGAACCTTGCCTTCTTCTGTCAATGCATCATTTACATCTTCAAAATCAAGGATATCTACCAGTGTACCAGGAAGTAATTCTGAATCACCGTTATCTTCAATACGGATCTTCTTTAACATCTGGCGAACAATAACTTCGATATGCTTATCATTGATCTCAACACCCTGTAAACGGTAAACACGCTGAACTTCCTGAATCATGTAATCCTGTACGGCACGCACACCTTTAATCTTCAGGATATCATGTGGATTAACACTACCTTCTGTCAGCTCATCACCGGCTTCCAGCAATGCTCCGTCCTGTGCTTTAATTCTGGATCCATAAGGAATCAGATAAGTCTTAGCTTCTCCGGTTTCGTCGTTTGTTACAATGATTTCACGTTTCTTCTTGGTATCTTTAATAGTTGCAATACCAGGAATTTCCGTAATGATGGCAAGACCTTTCGGCTTTCTTGCCTCAAAAAGCTCCTCGACACGGGGAAGACCCTGTGTGATATCGCCGCCGGCAACACCACCGGTATGGAACGTACGCATGGTAAGCTGTGTTCCAGGTTCACCGATAGACTGGGCTGCAATAATACCAACGGATTCACCTACCTGAACAGCTTCTCCGGTAGCAAGGTTGGAACCATAACATTTTGCACATACTCCGATATGTGATTTACAAGTCAGAATTGTACGAATCTTAATCTTGTCAAATGATTTTCCGTTTGCATCCACACCTTCGCTCATGATACGTGCTGCACGTCTTGGCGTAATCATATGGTTTGCTTTAACAAGAACTTCACCATCTTTATTAGTAAGAGTTTCGCAGGCAAATCTGCCTGTAATTCTCTCCTGCAGGCTTTCAATTTCTTCTTTTCCGTCCATGAATGCTTTTACATACATACCCGGAATTTCTTTTCCTTCACAGCAGTCTACTTCACGGATGATTAAGTCCTGAGAAACGTCAACGAGACGTCTGGTCAGGTATCCGGAATCGGCTGTACGAAGCGCAGTATCAGACAGACCTTTACGCGCACCATGTGCAGACATAAAGTACTCCAATACGTCAAGACCTTCACGGAAGTTTGATTTGATAGGCAGCTCGATTGTATGACCTGTTGTATCCGCCATCAAACCACGCATACCGGCAAGCTGTTTAATCTGCTTATCAGAACCACGGGCTCCGGAATCAGCCATCATGTAGATGTTATTGTACTTATCAAGACCGTCAAGCAATGCCTTAGTCAAAATATCATCGGTATTCTTCCATGTTTCTACCACTTCTTTATAACGCTCTTCTTCCGTGATCAGACCACGCTTGTAGTTCTTGGTAATTCTGTCAACAGTATCCTGTGCCTGCTGAATCAACTGCGGTTTTTCCGGAGGTACTGTCATATCGGAAATGGATACAGTCATCGCTGCCCTGGTAGAGTACTTGTAACCCATAGCCTTGATATCATCAAGTGCTTCTGCAGTCTTGGTTGCTCCATGGGTATTAATGATTTTCTCCAGAATCTGTTTTAATCCCTTTTTACCTACGTGGAAATCTACTTCCAGCTTTAATGCATTTTCCGGTATATCACGGTTTACAAAACCTAAATCCTGAGGAAGGATTTCATTGAAGATGAAACGTCCCAGAGTAGATTCTACATTTCCAGTGAGCTCACTTCCATCCGGCATAATCTTTGTCATACGAACCGTAATTCTGGTCTGTAATGTCAAAGCTTTATTTTCATAAGCAAGGATTGCTTCGTTAACGCTTTTAAATACTTTGCCTTCTCCAAGTGCGCCTGGTCTCTCCTGTGTCAGATAGTAGATACCAAGGACCATATCCTGTGAAGGAACGGCAACGGGACCACCATCGGAAGGTTTTAACAGGTTGTTTGGAGATAACAGTAAGAAACGGCATTCTGCCTGTGCTTCCACAGACAATGGAAGATGGACAGCCATCTGGTCCCCATCGAAGTCAGCGTTGAACGCAGTACATACTAGTGGATGAAGCTTGATCGCCTTACCTTCTACCAATATCGGCTCAAATGCCTGAATACCAAGTCTGTGAAGCGTGGGGGCACGGTTTAACATAACCGGGTGCTCTTTAATAACTTCTTCCAGAACATCCCATACTTCCGGCTGAAGTCTTTCTACCATCTTCTTGGCATTCTTAATATTGTGAGAAGTACCGTTTGCTACTAATTCTTTCATAACGAAAGGTTTGAATAATTCAATTGCCATTTCCTTTGGCAGACCGCACTGGTAAATCTTAAGCTCCGGTCCAACCACGATAACGGAACGTCCTGAGTAGTCAACACGTTTTCCAAGTAAGTTCTGACGGAAACGTCCGGATTTACCTTTTAACATGTCTGACAGGGATTTAAGGGCTCTGTTACCCGGCCCTGTTACCGGTCGTCCACGGCGTCCATTATCAATTAAAGCATCTACCGCTTCCTGAAGCATACGTTTTTCATTACGAACGATGATATCAGGTGCGCCTAATTCCAAAAGTCTTTTCAGACGGTTATTACGGTTGATAATTCTTCTGTATAAGTCATTCAGGTCAGATGTGGCAAAACGCCCACCATCCAGCTGAACCATAGGACGTAAATCCGGCGGAATGACAGGAACAACTGTCATGATCATCCATTCCGGTCTGTTTCCTGAACCGCGGAAAGCTTCTACCACTTCCAGTCTCTTAATAATTCTGGCTCTTTTCTGACCGGTAGAATCCTTCAGTCCTCTTTTTAATTCTACGGATTCCTTCTCCATGTCAATGGCTTCTAACAGTTCCTTAATGGATTCTGCTCCCATTCCTACACGGAAAGTGTTTCCCCATTTTTCTTTTGCTTCCTGGAATTCTTTTTCTGTCAGAACCTGTTTGTACTGTAAGTCAGTAGTTCCTTTATCCAATACGATATAGTTGGCAAAGTACAATACTTTTTCCAATACTCTGGGAGACAGATCCAGAATCAATCCCATTCTGGAAGGGATTCCCTTAAAGTACCAGATATGGGAAACAGGAGCTGCAAGCTCAATGTGTCCCATACGCTCTCTACGAACGCTGGCTTTGGTTACTTCTACGCCGCATCGGTCGCAGACTACACCTTTATAACGGATTTTTTTATACTTACCGCAGTGGCATTCCCAGTCCTTGCTGGGACCGAAAATACGCTCGCAGAATAATCCGTCTTTTTCTGGTTTCAGGGTTCTATAATTAATCGTTTCTGGTTTTTTTACTTCTCCTCTGGACCATTCTCTGATCTTATCCGGAGATGCCAAACCAATTTTGATTGCATCAAAAGTCATTGGCTGATACGTTTCATTGTTTGCTGTTTCAGGCATTGATGGTACTCCTTTCCATTGTTAGCTACCTACGTTTACTCTTCATCAAGAACTTCTTCTAGGTCTAAAAATGCTTCCTCTTCTTCATCTTCCACATCAACTAACTCGCCGTCCTCAAATTCCTGCTGACTAAATCCGAAGTCTTCCAGAGGTTCTTCCTCACTGTAGCCCTTCTCGCCTTCAATAACGGAATGCAGATCTGTTTCGCCGAAATCAATGGTTTCCATGATTTCAACTTCTGTCTGGTCTTCCTTGAGTACTTTCACGTCAAGTCCCAGGGACTGAAGCTCTTTTAACAATACCTTAAAGGATTCCGGTATACCTGGTTCCGGTATATTTTCTCCCTTGATAATTGCTTCATAAGTCTTCACACGGCCGATAACATCATCGGACTTCACAGTCAGAATTTCCTGCAGTGTATAGGATGCGCCATATGCTTCCAGCGCCCAAACTTCCATCTCTCCGAAACGCTGTCCACCGAACTGTGCCTTACCACCAAGCGGCTGCTGTGTAACCAGGGAGTAAGGTCCGGTGGAACGTGCATGAATCTTATCATCTACCAGATGATGGAGTTTCAGGTAATGCATGTGTCCAATCGTAACCGCACTGTCAAAGTACTCTCCGGTACGGCCATCACGCAGTCTTACTTTACCATCACGTGAAAGCGGTACTCCTTTCCAGAGTTCTCTGTGTGCTCTGTTCTCATATAAGTAATCCATAACATCAGGAAGCAGTTCCTGCTCATGTTTCTCTTTAAATTCATCCCACTCCAGATTCACATAATCATTTGCCAAATCCAGAGTATCCATAATATCAACTTCGTTTGCACCGTCAAATACCGGTGTGGATATATTAAATCCTAACGCTTTTGACGCAAGACTTAAATGAATCTCAAGTACCTGTCCGATATTCATACGGGAAGGCACACCAAGGGGATTCAATACGATGTCAAGCGGACGTCCGTTTGGCAGGAATGGCATATCTTCTACCGGAAGTACACGGGAAACAACACCCTTGTTACCATGACGGCCGGCCATCTTATCTCCAACGGAAATCTTTCTCTTCTGTGCAATATAAATACGTACTGCCTGGTTTACACCCGGTGATAATTCATCTCCGTTTTCTCTGGTAAACACTTTGGCATCTACGACTATACCATATTCTCCATGAGGTACTTTCAGAGAAGTGTCTCTGACTTCACGCGCCTTTTCACCAAAGATCGCACGAAGGAGCCTTTCTTCTGCAGTCAGCTCGGTCTCTCCCTTAGGGGTTACCTTACCAACCAGGATATCTCCGGCACGAACTTCTGCACCGATACGGATGATACCTCTTTCATCCAGATCCTTTAAAGCATCATCGCCCACACCAGGAACGTCTCTTGTAATTTCTTCCGGTCCCAATTTTGTGTCTCTGGCTTCTGCTTCATATTCTTCAATATGGACAGATGTATACACATCCTCCATAACCAGTCTTTCACTTAACAATACCGCATCCTCGTAGTTATAACCTTCCCAGGTCATAAATCCGATTAACGGGTTCTTACCTAATGCAATTTCACCATTCTGTGTGGAAGGTCCGTCAGCAATAACATCTCCCGCCTGCACATGATCGCCTTTGAATACGATCGGTCTCTGGTTATAGCAGTTACTCTGGTTACTTCTTGCAAACTTAGTCAAATGATACTCATCTTTTGAGCCATCATCATTTTTCATAACGATAGTCTTAGATGTGGAACGTTCAATCGTTCCTGCTTTTTTGGCAACTACACAGACACCGGAGTCAACCGCTGCCTTCATTTCCATACCTGTTCCAACAACCGGTGCATCCGTTGTCAATAACGGAACTGCCTGACGCTGCATGTTAGATCCCATCAGCGCACGGTTAGCATCATCATTTTCCAGGAAAGGAATCAATGCTGTAGCAACAGAGAATACCATCTTCGGAGATACATCCATGTAATCAAATGTAGTTCTTTCATACTCCTGGGTTTCCTCTCTGTAACGACCGGAAACATTTTTATGAACAAAATGTCCTTCTTCATCCAGAGCCTCATTCGCCTGAGCAACGTGATAGTTATCTTCTTCGTCTGCAGTCATATATACAACATCTTCCGTAACACGCGGGTTAGACGGATCTGTTTTGTCAATTTTACGGTACGGCGCCTCAATAAATCCGTACTCATTGATTCTGGCATAAGTTGCCAGGGAGTTAATCAGACCGATATTCGGACCTTCAGGGGTTTCAATCGGACACATTCTTCCATAGTGGGAGTAGTGAACATCTCGAACCTCGAATCCCGCCCTGTCTCTGGACAAACCACCAGGACCAAGTGCGGATAAACGTCTCTTATGTGTCAACTCACCAAGCGGGTTGTTCTGATCCATGAACT
>NZ_JAWYAJ010000219.1:0-10718 GCF_034124845.1 Robinsoniella sp. | reverse complement strand
ACCATATCCGTATGCATAATATGGCCACATGGATGAAACTCCTGACCAGTCCAATTTAGCAAAATGTGCTGCAGCCGCCCAATACCCTAATTCATCTGATGTAATATAAATCACTTTTTCATTTGGCAAATTATACAGACCAATAATCAGTATTACGCCAAGCATTATAATTGTCAATGCTATTAACTCTTTATCTTTTACTTTTCTAACCATTTTTCCACCTAACTGTCTTACATAAAAGATTTCTTACTAAATTTACACAAACCAATCATGTTCTCCTACAAATTCATATACCATATTTTGACTGCGTTCACCAATTTTTCTAGCTGGAATTCCTCCATAAATTGTATATGGTTCTATATCTTTTGTAACAACTGCTCCACTGGCAACTACCGCTCCTTCACCTATTGTAACTCCGGGTAAAATTGTTGCATTACCACTGATCCATGCACGGTCACCTATTTTTACTTTTCCTGACTGATACTCAAAATTAGGTCCATTGACGTCATGCTGTCCTGTCCAAATTCTAACCTGGGAACTCAAATTTACATTATCTCCAATCTCTATCTCACCACGGCCATCCAGCATATTATCGTCACCAATTATAGTCCCATTTCCAATATGTATTTTCCATAAGTCTATGGCTATAAGCCCTTTATAAATGACAACCCGCTTTCCAATATCCAAACCAAAAATCTTTGTATACACAATATTCCGAATAAAATGTGAAGGAAACTGTGATATTTTTATAATCTCATATTTTCTTAATCCCATTAAGAAAAATGAAAATAGCTTACTTGTCTTTTGCTGGTAACTTAAGGATTCTTGAGATATGATTTTCTTAGGAGTTTCATTTGTCTGCTTTCCCCAATGTTTTTTTCTTCTTTGTGTATATATTCTGCACAATACTAAGCCGAATGCTAATATAATGTATTTTAATAATATAATTAAACAAATCATGTAAACTACAAATTTTATGATATACATTTAACCACCCTTTTACTTAACCAACAAGTTTTTCTTGCATTTTCTGCAATTTTTTTTGATAGTCCACAGGATCTATTGTTTTTCCTCTTCTGTTTAAAAGACCATCTTTCCAAGAATTCCAAATAATAGATATCCGCAATTTCCTGTATCCGGAATACTGTTTTATCAGAAAAGTCCTTAATACTTTTTTACCCAGCATAAAACCAAATAACGACAATGCTTCAAATCTGCGTAAAGGACTATTCGTATATTTTTTTATAAAAAAAATACGGTTTCTCCAACAATAATAATCTTTCCACCAAGTCTTAGGTGTAAATACTCCCCCTACAAGCGGTGGATCCTGGTGATTAATGACTGCTTCCCTGACTAACAACACTTTAAATTCACGTGAAACCCGATAAGTATATTCTAAATCATCTCCATAAATAAAAAGAGTTCCATCAGCAATGCCAACTTTCTCTACTGCCGCTCTGGAAAATAGCGGACCAACAAATGCACTTGCTTCTATCGGTGTTATTTCAGCTAAATCATCCGCTTTATTTACAATTGCTATATCTTCCAATAATAACTTAGACTCCCTTTTGTGATGGTACAATTGATATTTTTCATGATCTATCCCCCAGATCAATGGTTGCAAGCAACCTATATTATCTGTATAATCGGTGTATTTTATCAGGTTTTTAAGACAATCTTCTCTGGGAAATGCATCATCATCCATTAACCAGTACCAGTCAGGATCCAATTTTTCCTGGGCATATTGCATTCCTGCACTAAAACCACCAGCACCACCTAAATTTTCTTTCATCCAGACTATATGAATATGTTCCTTATTTTTAATCAACATCCTAATATTTTCTTTATTTTCTTCATTGCTATTATTGTCTACAACAATAATTTCGTCAACAGGATGTGACTGATTTTCCAAAGCTTCTATTACTCTTTTTAAAAAATGACTACTATTGAAAGTAACAGTAATTGCAACCATCTTATAAATGTTTTGTTTCATAGCTTATCAACCTTTCCAAAACCATTCTACAATTCTAATAACCTTTTAACTACATTATCCATTTTGATAGATGGTTCAAATTCTTTTGTCATAAAGTTCTTAGCTTTTTCTGATAACTCCTCGGCATCAATATGATTATTAACTAAATTACTGATCGCTTTAGCATATTCCATTGGTTCTTCACAATGAATATATTCTATCCCGTTCTTAGCCGGTATGCCCTCTATACCTATTTTATTTGTTAATACAGGTATACCTGAAGACAATGCTTCTAATATTTTCACCTTTATTCCAGCGCCTAATACAAGTGGTGCTGCCAAACATAAACTCTTTTCAAAATATGGTGATATATCTTTTACAAACCCTAAGATTTTAATCCTGTCATTTTGCTTTTGTAATAGCTCTTTATGAGGTCCGCCCCCCAGCACAATGAAATTTACCTCTTTATCGTCAATGAGCGGAAATACTTTTTCAATAAACCACATAGCACTTAAATGATTTTCAAGCCTTCCCATGGCTCCAAAAAAAACTATATCTTTATTGGATGGTTTCCTCTTTATTCCTGAATAATCATCATAATAGATTGCTATCTGATCTACTTTTTCTTTGGGACAATGATTTTCTGACAAAAGTTTGGCATCTTTTTTATTATTTACCAATATCAGATCAGTACTATTAAGATTATCAATCTCCATTTTTTTTAATCTCTCATACCGGCATTTATAAAATGCCTTTTTTAAAGAATGATTAACATATTCGTACTTCCTTTTAAAACCTAAAAAAGCTACATCTTCTTCTATCGCAACTATTTTACTATTTGGGAAACATTCTTTTATCAAAGGTAGAAGTAACAACATTTGGGTCCATTGTAAAATCACAATATCCGGCTGCTCTCCATTCTTCACGTACTCCTTTATTAACTTTATTACCTTTCTGCCTTGATAGTTAGGTAATAACCCACAATATTTATGATAAGGATTAATAATTGACCCTATATTATTCATTTTTCTAATCAAGCTGTGATATTTATCCCCTTCAATTACCGCTATCCTATTTGGTATCTTATATTTGTCCAAATCAATTTTAGCGATTTCTCTCTCATAACATCTAGATAATAAAAATATTTTAAATTTATCAGTTTCATTTATATATTTTACATGATAATTATGATTTTTCCCTCCAGCATGATCAACGGTATCATATGGAACAAAACTAGATATCCATAATATACTCTTTTTCATCTATTTTCTCCTAACAATAATTTATTTAACCTTGTCATTTTTCCCTGTTTTACCAAGCATACCATCAATATAACCATACCACATTAAATAGATTGCATTTTTTTTATTCTTCTTATAATCTAACCCACATAAAATACGAAGTGTTAAATAACAAGATTTTGAGAAATGATAAACCCCCAGTAAAAATATATTTGTTTTTCTTACTTTTCTTGCGAAATATATCGTATTACGGTTAAAATAATAATCCCAGACTCTTCCGGTTGTTGTTCCATGCCGATGTACAATTGTAATCTCCGGATTATAAATTATATTTAGCCCCTTTTCATAAGCCTGTATAAAATAATCCGTTTCTTCTCTATATAAAAAATACTCTTCCGGAAGAAGGCCATTTATTTCTATTGTATTTTTAGAAATCAACAAAAACGCTCCAATTAAACTACGACAACGACAAATCTTTTCCGGTGTTTCTCGATAAGTTCTGCCCCATTTACTGTCAATTATGATCCCAGAGTCTAATTTGCCGGAAGCATCCAACATTTTAGGTCCGATAATAGATGCATTAAGTTCTTTCATCTTAACTAACAAGTTTTTAATTGTATTTGGATAAATAATTTCCGTATCACTATTTGCAATTAAAAAATACTCGTATCCTAATTCCATAGCTCTTCTAATACCCACATTATTACCAGCCGCATATCCTGTATTATCTTCTAAGTAAATAACTTCATACCGACCGTCTAAAATACTTAAAATTGCTTTGTCCTTCTGTTCAGAATGATTATCTATTACTATAATATGATAATTCTCTTCATACTTCTCAATACTTTTTATCAAACGAATCGTATCCTGTGCCGAACAATAATTTAATATGATTACTGCAACTTTATCATTGATCACACCTTTCCCCCCTTTCATAACTCTGTATACTAAGCTTAAACCTCTGAAAATAATTTAAAATACAGTTTACTTATCCTTATATAATTATAATTTTCATTAATTATTTCACTAATACTTTGTAATTTTTCTTTATCTACAGGTGTGTCCAGACATTTTATGATTGCATCAGCTAAAGCATACTCGTCTTCTGGTGGAGAATAATAGCTACACATTCCCTTTGTGATTTCATAGTTTGTTGGTATTTTAGAGATTAATGTAGGTATTCCACAAATCATAGCCTCGATTGCGGTCATGCCAAAGCCTTCATATAATGTAGGGTTAATATATAAACGTGCGTTTACAAATATCTCCTGCATAGTTTTGTCATCCACAAAACCGGTAAAAGAAATAAAGTTTTCTAAATTATGCTTTGTCACATAATCTTTTAAATATTGAACTCTATCAGGAACACTTCCAACTAAAATTAATTTACAATTAGCCTTATCTTTTATTAATTCAAAAGCTTTAATTAAAGTTATTATATTCTTGTGATGAAATTGAAGATTTACCGCACAGATATAAGGCTCTTTTACTTTATTACTTTTATTGGATGGAGTTATATTTATGGGATTGTATATTCGTTTAACTTTTGCGCTTGACTTAGGATAGTATTGCGTTATTTCTGATTTATCCGTATCACTAATTGCAATTATTTTATCTGCATGATCAAAATCTATGCGATACATAATTCTATATATCCAATATTTGTAAAATGGAACCTTTACATTTGCTATAACTCTATGAGCAACTGCCTTAATATCATGAGGAATTACGATGGAATATGCATTATATTTTCTCAAACCATTATTGCAGCTCAAGTGATAGATAATATCAATTCCGTATTTTTTTATTAATCCAGGTATAACAAAAGTATTTACCATGGAAACCTGTATCATTCTTAGAACTTCGCTCTTATATGTTTTGGAAGTAATTGATACAATCTTTATATCCGGTGATATACTCTGAATTACCTCTTTAGAATAATCAAAGCAAAATACAATCATATTTTTCGTATAACCGTTTTCATGGAATCCTTTAAGTAAATTTAATCCTACCTGATCTTTGCCTCCAGCATGATTTTTGCTTAAATATATATAATTTAATGCTATTTTTTTCATGGACTCACCTAAACTCTTTCTAATAAACGCGCATACTTATTTGCAATTACTTTATAGTCGTATTCGTATGCTGTTTTTAAAGATTTCTCAGATAATTTTTCATACAATATATCATCATTTAATAATAAATTAATCTTAGATGCCAGGGAATCAACATTTTTTTCCTGTGCATACAATCCATTTTCTCCATCATGAATCAGATCAGTTATCCCTCCTGATTTATTAGCAACCACCGGAAGTCCTGATGCCATTGCCTCTAATATAACTAACCCCAGCCCCTCTTGTTTTCCATTCTCTACCGTGATAGATGGTGCCGCAAAAATATCAGCAGATGCATAAATTTTCTTTAGTACTTCATGGCTTTTTGCACCTAAAAACCTCACTTTGTTACCCTGAGGTTTTGCCTGATTTACCAGTTCATTTCGCAGTGGTCCATCACCCACTATAATTAATACAGCATCTACTTGCTTCATAGCATCTATTAAATGTGTAACACCCTTTATTGCAACTAATCTGCCAACAAATAGTACCACTTTTTTGTCTTCTTGCTGAAAATAGTTCTCAACCGCAAAATGTTTACCAAAATTCTCTGTTTTACATCCCATTGAAATAATATTTATTTTACTTTCTTCCGCAAACTTCAACGCTTCTTTTTTTAAATGCCGTGACACTACAGTTAAACCACTTGATTTCTCTACCGCCCTTTTTTTAAGAAGCTTAAATATCCCTTTATTCATAGAGACAATATCTGTTCCATGACCTGTAATCATATATGGTTTCTTAAAACAAGACTGTAGTACTCCTTGTGGTATAATCCAATTTGCCTGAACAACATCTACCTTGGGCAATATTTTCATTAACGCAAAATATTGAGATAAGAGTAAAAATGGAACCAGTAATACTCTTACTTTCTTTTCTTTTATACGTGGTATAATAGCTCCCGGATAGCATAACGTCTCCAATTTATGAATTGGAAAGTAATGATAACGTATCACATTTACACCATTCATTACCTCTTGATCTTTTGCTTTAGGAGCTGCTGGAACAAGTACCGTTACTTGGAAATAATCAGTCATAGCCTCAGCAAGATCTAATATAAACCTAGGTTCTGTGTCGTTATCCCACCTCGGAAAGGTTGATGCTGTGATTAATAACTTTTTCTTCATACTTATCTCCATTCCACATATAATGTATCTTACTGTTTTTCAATCCACGTTGGATATGCTTCCAACTTATTACCCTTATAATTTAATACTCGGATCTCAAGTTGATTCACATTTTTTTCAAGTTTAACATTCATCTCCATAATTATATCACTACCATTATTAAACTGATCAGATGTAATATTATAACTTGCGACAACTTGCTCCAACGCCACAACCGCACCTATTTTCTTACGAACTTCTGTATTTTTTAGATCTTCCGTGTTCATTGACCCTTCTTCTATTGCATCATTAATATAATCATCAATAGCAGCTTCACGGTCTTGAACACTAACTAACTGAATCACTGCATTATTTACTCCAAACAATTCTTGACTGCTAACCTTTATGCTAATTAGGTAGTTGCCAAGATTTAATTGCCCAATATTTCCTTCTTTCACCTGTTGCTTATCATCTGATTTATTAAGGACATCTATCGGTATTTTCTTTCCTATTGTAATCATTCCATATCCTTTTTTCCGTGCAAGCTCTTGAAGTTCTCCGCTATTTGCCACCCACAAGGAATAAATTCCTTCTTGTGCAATCATTGAATAATTATGAGCAATCCCCATCGAACCAGTGCCAAAATTCTCCACAATAAGATAACAATCTGTCTGCAAATTTTTTACTTTGTGCTGCGTTGAGTTTGTTATAGTATATTCAGGCAAACTATTCTGAAGATTGGACATTGAGAACATTCCTCTATTTTTTGCACTGACAGATGTGACATAATAAATATCAGAAACATCGTCAATATCTTTAATGATATCTGTTATTTTATCCATACCGACCTGATTATCACTGCCAACTTGAAATTTATCCGAAGTCATCTCAAGATACATTGGTTTAAATTTAATTTTTAAATCACTATTTATTCTGCATGTTAATTTTTTCATTTTGCCTCTGGATGCGAGGGGTACTTTAATAATCGCTTTTCCATATTCATCAAAATCAGATTTAGATATTTCAACATCTGCAAATAAAGAATCGGAACTATAAATCTCAACAGAGCCTATTTTTCCTTCCGGCATCAAAGCTATTTCAGCAGATAATTCAATTATATAATTATAATTTCCACTCAATACTGTAATCGGAGATTCATAATCATATACTCCATTTTTCTTTTTCAAGAAATTATGAATATCTAAATTCCTCCCACTTGATAAAGGCTCTTTTTTTAATTTGGCTAATTGTTGCAATCCACTGTAATTATTTCGCGCCAATAGAATAAAATTACTATTCATTTCAATTATTTTATATTCTTCCATGTAATCATAATAGGAACGGCTATCCGCTACAGAAATTAAATAATCACTATTTGATTTATCATCTTGAGAAAGTAATTCTATTGTATATTCTGGCAATTGGCTTTTGGCATATTCCAACATTGTTTTCTCATTACTTGTAAAAGAATCATCTATTACGCTTATATTTCCCTGAATACCAGAAACATCATCTAAATCATATATCAAATTGCATATTTTTTCAAATTGATCTGGAGCATCTAATCCAATAGAGTAACCCTTTTCAGTCCTTCTATATATAAAGTCTTCCACTGTAAAATTTGTTGAATTTTGATATTTTATGTCTAAAGAAATATCTTCTAAAGTTTTACCACTTGTTATAGAAAATCCTATTGCAATATTTCCATTTTGTATGGTAGATGCATCAACTACAACATTTTTAATATTTGTATTTCCACTAAATAAGGATATTTCCGCCATTCCTTCAGGTTGTGTTTCTTCGCACTTAAAGGAAACGGTACAATCATATGTGCCAGGCCCCATATAAATCTTTGTATTTTCAGAATTTTTCAAAGGTAACTCATAAATGCGTTCGGATATTTTTTCTTGTAGTTGATTAGACTCTTGGCTGTCTCTCACACTAAGAAGCTTACTTTTTTCAGTCACATCTGTAATAGTGTAGTTTTCTATATATTTATCCATATCATTATCTGTTGCAGTAATTACTAAATGCGGCTTATTCTGATTAATTGCTTCATTATAATTCTCTATATCTTTTACATTAACATTTTCTTTATTAACATTATAATTATTAACAATAAACAATTGCCTGTTGCCAAGTAAATACTGTATTTTCACAACATCTTTATCCAGTGTCTGACCTGACTCAACATAATAAATAGGAACATCTTCTGAAACATCGTTTACCAATGATGTTATTCTTGCATAATCGTCATTTACTTCTTTTCCTGCTCTTAAAATATCACTTTGTTCTATGACGCCTGTAATAACTATTAAAAATACAATTCCGGATAAAACTCCGCCTTTTGCTAACACTTTATTACATATTTTGAAGTTGACGTTGTTACGTAATAAACATATAGATACAAGAGTTACCAATGTAATCAATATCGTAATAAAAAATACTCTGCCCTGAAGATCTTCTGATATTTCTTCTAATCCTTTAAAAATAACCCCAGCATTAAAATAATCTATACTAATAGCCGAATAACTTTTTAAAATCTCTGTTGACATGAAAGCCAGAAATGCCATAACCCCTATAGAAGAAATCAAGATTTCCAACCATCTCCGACTTTCAACTATATCAAATATACCTATAATTAACAAAGGTGCAATCATAATAAATAGCATACGTGCATTTATTATACTATCACCTGTCTTACCTGAACTATAGTACAAAGTAAGCGTCAAAAGCATAAGTACAAAACTTATTATTACATATAATATTTCTCCGGGTAATTTTTTTCGATTACAATAAATCGCCCAAAACCCAAAAAGACAACCTAACATCGAACCTGCACTTAAGCTATATAATTTCCCGACAATACCTTGTAGAAAACCAAAAATCCCCTTAGTTTCTAAACCTTTTGCCATTCCATCAAAAAATGCACTTAAACTCGAAGTAATACGCATATCAGACTCTTTAAAAATTTGATTTAGCCAAAATGATTCCATCACCTGCAAAATAGCAAACAAAATAACAACACAAACGCCTACCTGCAACGCTTGTATTGCTAATACTCTTTTCTCTTTTACTAATTTTATAAGCGCAATCACTCCCGCTGCAGCAACACAAAGGAACGCTATATGAAACATTAACCCTATGACAATAGTTATTCCAAAACCAAGTAATTTTACAAATGAAGGTTTTCTATAAAGTTCTGCCAGAAGTACAATTGTTATCCAAAAAATCATAAGAATAAATAAATCCGGTACTGCCAGCAACTTTACTTGGGCATAACCTGGTATAAGTGCTGCAATTCCACATGCCAATGCAATTAACTTCTTATTTTTATCAGGGAATATTCTGTTAATTGCATATACAGATAAGATGTATGAAATACATAATGCTACTGCATTACCTAATACTACAACTTTATATATTGCCCCCGGCCTCTTAAAAATAGCACAGAGTGGTACTAAAAACAAACTATAACCAAAAGAAATCAGAGAACTCTCTTTCATGTATGAAGACCAATCTACTCCTAATAAGTTATAAGCATATCCCCATACTCTGCTCTCATCCTCTGAAAATAGTAACTGGCCAGCATTTAATATTCCCGGTATAAAGGTAGCAAATATTATTATTAATAAACTAATCTGCAATATTAACAAACTATTTATCTTTGTTTTCGTCCCCGTCTTTCTTAACTCCATCATAGTCCAACTTTCTCACATGATATTGTATATCTTCTAATAGTTTCCTATTTCCGGAAATTATATCCGCCTGTAAACCTACAATTCCCGTCATAACACCTAAAATAATCATCATACTAGCCAAAATAAGGGATTGTGTATGACCACGACCTCCATCAATTATAAAGAAATAAATAAATCTTATGCCAATGGCAACACCTATAAAAGACAGAATACTACCAATAATGGTAAAAAAATACAAAGGCCGATACATCATAAACGCCCGCACAATCGTAAGCATAGACTTCTTCACATACCCAAACATACTGCTAAACAGCCTTGATGGTCTAAGTTCTCCATTGGTCCTAATCGGTACTGATGTGCAAGCCATCTTATTTCTGCCTGCCTGTACAATGGTTTCCAGAGTATAAGTATACTCATTAATAACATTCATGCGCATAGCTGCTTCCCGGCTATAAGCCCGAAATCCGCTTGGTGCATCCGGAATATCTGTCTTTGATGCCTTACGAACAACCCAGCTGCCAAAATGCTGCAATCTTTTCTTTAACGGAGAAAAATGTTCCGTTTTATCTATAGGTCTTTCCCCA
>NZ_JAWYAJ010000218.1:0-4361 GCF_034124845.1 Robinsoniella sp. | reverse complement strand
TCTTTCCGTACACCACCTCCATCTACAAAGCGTCTTTACTCAGCAAAACCCAAATATAAGCATTTAATAGAACACTACAAAACCTTCGCTGTAGAACTAGCGCGTGGCTGAAACTTCCTTCCTGCCTGGATTTCACATATATTTCTGATGGCACGTATCCAAATCTTTCATTTGTCATTTCACAATAATACCGATTCCCTTAGATAAAAAGCAGCTTCGTTAAAACCAAACCTGACTCTGGTTTTAACGAAGCTGCCTGCTTTAAATACCCGGTATTTTATTTATCTTATTTAAATCTGTGTCTGATACTGCATCCGCCTAGAAGCCAAACTAACTGGATGTCGCACCTAGCCTTTAATAGCTCCTGCTGCGATCCCATTGATAAACTGTTTTTGCAGCACGGCAAAGATCAGAATCAGCGGGAGTGCGCACAGGACACAGGCTGCAAACAGGGTGTTCCACTGTGCGGGATTTTCACGGTCACCGAGGAACTGGATCATACCTACCGGCAGGGAGTACTGATCCGATTTAGATATAAAGATCATGGGATAAAAATAATCGTTCCAAATCCACATTCCCTGGGTGATCACTACCGATACAACAGCCGGTTTCAGCAATGGGAAAACTACACTTATGAAGCGTTTCCACAGTCCGCAGCCATCAATGTAAGCGGACTCCTCAATCTCGATTGGGACTCCTTTCATAAATCCTGCCAGCAAAAAGATGGAAAACGGAAGGCTGCAGGTGATAAACATAATCATTGGAGTAAACCTGGTGTTGGGCAGTGACAGGCGCCCGAACATCTGGGCAATGGGAACGATAACCATCTGAGACGGTATGATCAGCCCTGCTATAAAAAAGTAATACAAAAAGCGGCTGGCTTTGCGTTTTATTCTGGAGATGGGGTAGGCTGCCATTGTAGAAAACATTACCACTACGAATACCGATCCCCCCGTTGTCATAATACTGTTCAGCATCTGCTTCGGATATTTCATTTTTGTAAAAGCATTGATATAACTGTCTAAAGAAAATTCCTGAAACAAAAGCAGCGGTGATATCATATTGTCGGGATTTCTAAGTGAGCTGGACAATACGATTAACAGCGGAAAAATAATAAGGCAGCAAAACAGGGTAAGTAAAATATAGAGCGTTATAATACCCGGTGTAAGTTTTGCCTTGGATTCCACTTCTTTATATGTTTTTCTCCTTTTCCCCATCATAGTTCCACCTCTCTTTTATTCATATAAAACAGCATGAACACGGTGATCAGAATAATGACGGCAAAAGCAACTACAGAAAACGCACTGGCCTTCCCCATCATCTGATCATTAAATGCAATGCGGTAAATGGAAAACATCAGGGTATTGGTTGACTTTCCCGGGCCTCCGTTTGTCATGATAAAAGAATAGTCAAACGCCTTCAGCCCGCCGATAACCGCCAGAATTACATTGATGGTAACCGTTGCCGAGATCAGCGGAAGTTTGATTTTCCGAATCAGCTGCCACTGGGAACAGCCATCGATCTTTCCAGCCTCTATAAGGCTGTCATCCACAGTTTGCAGACCCGCAAGATAAATGATCATGGTAGCGCCGAAGCCCTTCCAGACTTCCACCAGTGCAATGGCATACAGGGCAGTCTTATAATTGCCCAGCACGTTAAAGGACGATCCGTCCAGTCCCATTGCTGTCATAATGGATGCAATCATACCGGATTCCGGCATATATACGTAGGACCAGATAAAACCAACCACGATTGCACTGAACAGCGCCGGGACATAGGACACGGTGCGAAAGAATGCCTTTCCCCTTAGTTTTACGTTCAGTGCCATGGCAATTACCAGTCCCAGTATATTATTCAGGACTACTACCACAACTGCATAAATCAATGTGTTTTTAATTGCATTTATCATAGAACCATCTTTTAGCAGTGTCAAATAGTTTTTAAATCCCACATAATCGTAATCATAATTTATTCCGTTAAAATTAGTCATACTGTAATAAAATAACTGCAGTACCGGTACGATCCAAAAGATCAAAAACAAGACCAGAGCCGGAATCACATATAAATACATCCGGTTGGGAAATACTAGGGTTTTCCGTTTTGATTTCTTCATAACTTTTCCTTTCCGGCAGAACCGGGCAGTCTGGTTCGGAGCATTTTGACAGTTCCAAAGCCTGCCCGGGAATTGCACTTATTCCGCTGTATAGAGTTCCTCAAATTTCAGCTGCATTCCGTTTACGATATCTTCAACAGTCGTTCCCTGTCCGCCTATCGCCTCAGAGAATAATGCCTCCATCTCATTTTCCGTTCCTGACGGCCAGCCCTGGTTGCACCAGTAAGAGGATTTGCCTTCATTATACAGGTCCATAAAAGGTTTCCAGAACTCATCTACCTGATCCGATCCGTAACCATAGGTAACCACGATATTCCCCATGTCCACCATACCCTTCCAGATATCAGATTCTCCGTCAAACCACTTTTCCAGAATTGCCTTTGCTTCTTCTTTGTGTTTGGAACCGGAATAGATCGCCGGTGTAGCACCGATTGACATGGATGCCCAGAGTTCCTCATCCGCACTGTTGCCCGGCAGAGGGAAGTATCCACGTTCAAAATCAACCGCGCCATTTGCACACAGAGCCTTCTTGTCTCCATTGTGGTCAAATGTCATAGCTGCCTCACCATCCACAAATTTCTGGATAGCCTGCTGTGCACTGAGTCCCAATGATGAGCTGTCTATGTAACCTTCGTCATACAGCGTTTTATACATGGATATTACTTCATCCCAGGTGTCCTTATCGGTGAATTTCGTTTCTCCGGTGCGAAGCTGGTCGTCAAACTTTGTATTCTTTGCATAAACTTTGCTTGCCGCTATCTGATAGAGTCCAAACTGCATGACATACATGTCCTTATCTCCCATTACGATGGGCTGAATGCCTGCATCCTTCAACACCTTGCAGCAATTTAAAAATTCATCCCAGTTTGTGGGGATCTCCAGATTGTGTTCTTTAAACATATCTTTGTTAAAATAAGTCTCCAGCATGGAAACGTTCGTGCCAACTCCGTAAATTTCCCCATCGTAGAAGAACGCTTCTTTTGCACCATCTCCAACCAGATCCATTACCTTCAGATCCGTCAGGGGTTCCAGGTAACCTGCCTTAGCCAGATTAATTACCCCGTTTGCGCCCGCATATTTCGGATGCACCAGAATGATGTCCGGGCACTCTCCCGAAGCCAGCTTGGTTTTTAATGCTGTGTAATACTGGTCATCCGGCAGCTTGGTCACTTCCAGCTTAATATCCGGAAATTCTTTTTCCACAAGTCCCGGTAAAATCTCTGTTTCAAAATCAGGGTTGGAGGGCGTGCCGGAATACATCATAGTAATCACGGTTTTATCTCCGGAGGCTTTGCTCTCCTCCTGCTGCTTGCCAGCGGTCTCTGTCCCCTCACTGCTTTCTGCTTTCTTCGTACCGCCACAGCCTGCCAGGGACAGGGTGAGCATACTGCCTGCCAGCACCAATGCTAATAATCTTTTTACTTTCATGTTGTTATCCTCCTTAACTTTTTCATAGCCCTATCATACCATAGTCCAGGTATACTTTTGTTCAGAGTAATGGTGCACATTTGTTAGAAATTATTTCTACAAAATATGATAAATTTATCATTACCATCCGCTTCATTTGTGATATACTTCTTTTTAAATGATAATATGACAAATTTCATGTGTTTGCACAGGAAGAAAAGGGGAGGGGGGTCTGAATGAAACTTAAAAATAAGTTTCTAATCATATTTCTGCTGATATCCATTATACCGGTAATTTTCATTACTACCTTTACATATACCCGGTATACCAAATTGATTGACAAGCAGATTACCAGCATTACCGATAACATATTTGAAAAATCAGGAGAAGAACTGGAAAAAAACCTGAAATCCCTGGAGCATATCGGGGACCTTTTCAACTTTCACAGCGAATCTGACCAGATCTCACTAAATAAAGAACTTCGAAAATATGCCGGCAGTTCGGCAAATTACTCTATTTACGATATTTTCCAGAGTAATCAGAACATCCACTTTATATTGAAAAATGTGACCTACAGCAGCGAATATATAAACGGTATTTTTGTTTTTACGCCCAGCGGGCCCATCTTAGGTTATGGATTAAACAGCAATATTGATGTTTTTCCCGGATACGATCCGCAAAAAGAGGACTGGTATGAAAAAACACTTGATCTGGAAGGTTCCTTTCATATTGACGGAATATCCCAAAAGGACTTTTTGATTAACAGCAGACCCTCCATCTCTTTTTCCAAGGCACTTTATGACGGATATTCCAAAAAGTTTCTGGGTGTTCTGTTCATTGA
>NZ_JAWYAJ010000217.1:0-2815 GCF_034124845.1 Robinsoniella sp. | reverse complement strand
GACCACAAGTGCCGTCACATATCCCAGCACAATGTTGCCGGTTAAATAAGAAACCAGAAGGGAAACAAATGCACCTGCAAGCATGATACCTTCCAGTGCGATGTTCAAAACATTTGCTTTATAGGCAAAGATCCCGCCCAGCACACACAGAAGTATAGGCGTTGCATGATATACGGAATCGTATAAAATATTTCCTAAAAAATTCATTCTGCCGCCCTCCTGTTCTCTTTCCACATCTTATAATGTTGGATGAATCCATATTTTTCATTGAAAAACCTTACTGCCAGGAATAAAATGATCAATCCCTGGAGTACTCCTACGATTTCTTTTGGTACTGCGGTATACATGTTGATATTGTCCGCACCCGTTTTAAGTCCGCTGTAGAAAACAGCCGCCAGCAGGATGCCAACGGGATTGTGCCGTCCCAAAAGTGCAATCAGCATACCATCCCAGCCAAGTCCGGTTGTACCGGAGAAGGTCAGCGTATATTTAAAAGCTTCGCTCATCATCTGTCCCGAACCGGCAAGTCCTGCAAGGGCACCGCTCAGACACATGAGAATAATGATTTTTTTACGGACACGAATACCGGATGCTTCTGAGAATTCCGGATTCTTCCCAATTGCCGTGACCTCGTATCCCAGCTTTGTCTTCTTCATGACAAATGCCATGACAAGCAGCACCGCCAGTGCAATAAAGAAAAACAGCGTCAGCTTCGAGTCCCCAAGCCTTGAAAACATGGCTGTCTCCTTAATGGTGGGCGTACATACATATCCTGCCCCGTCTTCCCGGAATGGACCGGAAGATAAATACTCCAGAATCTTAATCATGGCATAGTTTAAGGTCAGTGTTACAACCATTTCATCCACATGGAAATAGGCCTTTAACAATGCCGGGATCAGGGCAAATAAAACTCCGAAAAGCATTCCCACCAGCATACAGATTACTTTGTGCCAGAAGGGGCTTCCGATAGAAATCATCGCTCCTGCAATGCCGGAAAAGAATCCGCCCAGAAGCAGCTGCCCTTCCACACCCATGTTAAATATGTTCGCTTTAAAGGTAATTGCGATTGCCAGTCCCGTGAGAATCAGCGGGGATGCATAATGCAGCGTATTGCTGAATCCCTTGGCTGTAAACAGGGATTTACCAAGCATAATCCCATAGACTTCAAATGGATTTTCTCCAATCGCCGCAATGATCACGCCGCCGATTCCAAATGCCAGCAGAACGGGTAAAAGTGTATTTACTATTTTGGGAAATATGGATATTTTTTTCTCTCTTTTATTCATGCTGTTCTCCCCTCATCCGGTTTTGCACCTGCCATCAGCAGACCAATTTTCTCCACTGGCTCATCCGGTGATACAACTCCTATGATTTCCCCCTTGTACATAACGGCTATCCGGTCAGAGAGACTCATAATTTCGGAAAGCTCACTGGAAATAAGAAGTACCGAATTTCCTTCGTTTCTGAATTTAAGCAGCTGGGTATGAATAAACTCAATGGAACCAATATCTACTCCTCTGGTAGGCTGGCAGGCAATGATCACCTTGGGATGATTTTCAAATTCCCGTGCGATAATTACCTTCTGGGCATTTCCTCCGGAAAGCTGTGAGATCTCTCCCAGAGGATCTGCCACACGAATGTCATACTTTTCGATATATTCACCTGTCAGGCGCCTGATCTCTTTGTTATGCAGCACACCGCATTTACAGACACCGTGGTTTCCAAAGTACCCGGCGATACAGTTTTCCCCGATACTCATATCCCGGCACAGTCCCTGGGCATATCGGTCTTCGGGAATGATACCCAGACCCTTTTTTCGAAGCTCGTCCGGCCAGGCACCTGTCACATCCATTTCGCATAAATGCACACTCCCTTTTGTAGATGCCATCAGTCCGGTAAGCACCTTAATCAGCTCACTCTGCCCATTTCCCTCTACCCCGGCAATTCCTAAAATTTCCCCTTTATGTACTTCTAAGTCAATGTTGTGAAGAATTTCTTTTTGTTCTGCATTTGTGGTACACAGACCTTTGACACGGTACGCCGTTTCACAGCTGCAGGGAGCAGCATTTTCATTGCTGACGGTTAATACCACATCTCTTCCCACCATCATCTGCGCCAGCTCCTGCTCATTGGTATCAGCCGTTTTTACATTTCCAATTACTTTCCCCTGCTTGATGACCGTTACACTGTCGCTTAATTCCATAACCTCTCTTAATTTGTGGGTAATGACAATGATGGTTTTTCCATTTTTACGAAGTTCTTTTAAATTTTCCATCAGCCGGTCCACCTCCTGAGGCGTGAGCACCGCGGTGGGTTCATCCAGAATTAAGATCCGTACATTCCGGTACAGCATTTTCAGGATTTCTACCTGCTGGCACAGTCCTACAGAGAGATTTTCTACCTTTTCCAGCGGATCTATCTGAAAATGGTATTCTTCAATTAATTCCTTTACCTTTGTAATCTCCGTGTTGCGGTCAATGAACGGGCTTTTTCTGCCCTTCCACTTTTTGTTGATTTCACTTCCAAGCAGAATGTTTTCATAAACGGTCAGGCTGGGCACCAGTTTAAAATGCTGGTGCACCATGCCGATACCGTGTCCTATGGCATCGGTGGGATTTTTAAAAATCACATCCTTTCCGTCTATGAGAATCTTCCCGCTGGTAGGCCGGAGTGCACCGTAGAGCATATTCATCAGGGTTGATTTCCCGGCGCCATTTTCCCCTACGATACATTTAATTTCTTTGGGTTCTACGGATATATTGATCTTGTCATTCGCTGTAAAAGCATCAAACTTCTTTGTTAAGTCGATTGTTTG
>NZ_JAWYAJ010000216.1:0-21913 GCF_034124845.1 Robinsoniella sp. | reverse complement strand
AGACTATAAAAATATGATTCTTGCAGAATAATACTGAAAACAAAACAGCAACGGCTCGCAAAAGTTTTACCGTAAGCGCAGGGGACTTCTCTACACAGAAAAAGAGCTGCTCACCGCCCACTGCTGCTTCAAACGAACAAAAGTATACATCAGTTCACATAAGTCAAAAAGCCCGCATGTCATCTTTTCAAACGACATGCGGGCTTAGACTCTGTTTCCAGACTTTATGAAATATTTTATGCAAAGCAAACAAAATTCTTTTTAAACTTCTTTTATTTCAAAATTAAAACTCTGATAATCTCCATTGACCAATGGAATATTTATTCCTGCATTCATCAGTGCACTTCCTTCGTAGATACGGTCTTCCTCATTCACTTTATAGAAACTGTCCGGTTTTAATCCTTTTACTCTTACCCTGTTTAATGCCGGGTTTGCATAAGAATGAAGTATTACAATACTAAACAGGGAACGGCTTCTATCTTCATTTACAAACTGCCATGCGGCATAATCGTGATTTTCTTCCGGATTGCTCAGCCGGTAGTATGTCCCGTATTGAATCAGATCATAATTATCTTTGAAGAAATGAATCTGCTGTCTTACGGCATCCCGTTCTTCTTCGTCCAAAGTGCGGACATCCAATTCATAGCCGAAGGTCCCTGCCATCGCCACCGTACCTCTTGTCTGTAGCGGTGTGATCCTTCCGGTCTGCTGATTAGGGCTGACAGATACATGGGCTCCCACACAGCTGATCGGATATCCAAATGAAGTTCCATACTGAATCCGAATCCGTTCGATGGCATCTGTGTCATCACTGCACCAGATCTGCGGCATATAATACAGCATACCCGCATCAAATCTTCCACCCCCTCCGGAGCAGCCTTCAAATAGAATATCCGGGTATTTTGTAACAAATTTCTCCATCATGTCATAGAGTCCCAGAACATAGCGGTGACAAACTTCTCCCTGTCTGTCCCTTGGGAGTAATCCGGACCAGACATCTGCGAAATTACGGTTCATATCCCATTTTACATATTCCACATTTGCTTCATCCAGGATGTTTCCTATAGTTTCAAATAAATAATCTCTGACATCCTGCCTGGAAATGTCCAGAACCAGCTGGAAGCGTTCCAGATTCGGTTTTCTGCCCGGGATCCGCATACACCATTCCGGATGGTTCCGGTACAATTCACTGTCTTCATTCACCATCTCCGGCTCAATCCAGATACCGAATTTCATGCCCAGGTCATTAATCTTTTTAGCTAGTCCGGTAACTCCGGAAGGCAGCTTTGTTTTATTTACAAACCAGTCCCCCAGTCCGCTGAGATCATGATGTCTGGTGCCAAACCAGCCATCATCCATAACAAATAATTCAATTCCAAGATCTCTGGCACTATCTGCAATAGACACCAGGGTATCTTCCTCAAATTCAAATTCCGTCGCTTCCCAGTTATTGATAAGTACCGGTCTGCGCTGCTTTTTGAATTTGCTTCGAATCAGATGATCCATATATAATTTATGAAAATTACCGGACAGGGTGCCAAGACCGCTTGCACTGAAAGACAGAATCACTTCCGGTGTGGCAAACACATCTCCAGGCTCCAGCTTATACCGGAACCCATCCCCGTTAATTCCCATGACAAACCGTGTCTGGTTAATCTGGTCTACTTCCACCTGTGCCATAAAATTACCGCTGTATACAAAGGAAGCACCATAGCATTCTCCATATTCTTCCCCTGCATCCCGGTCACAGATAATCACAAATGGATTCTCATGATGGCTGGAAGTTCCCCTGGCACTGTCAATCAGCACCTTGCCATGGCAGACGTTTCTTCTCTGCATCATCCGTTCCATGTTGTGTTTTCCATAGAAAGAAATTACATCAAAATTATCTGTAGTAAAATCAAGACATGCCGTAAGAGCTCTGTTCAGGTAAATTGAATCTTTATTTCCATTTTTAATTCTGCATGCTCTGGTAATCACATCATAGTCTTCCAGCACTCCATATAGCAAGGTTACTTCCAGATCAGTTGCCTGATCTTTTAAAACGATTTCCAGGGTCTGGGCTTCGGATTCCTCTGCCCATACTGCCGGAAGGCCTTTCAGGCTGTATTTGCCGTTATATATTTTATGGGATACATATAACAGTTCCGTTACCTGGCTTCCATCCGGGTTCTCTGCCTGAAGGCAGCTGGAACGGTAATCTCCCATGCCGAAAGTAGAATATTCCTGGGGATAGGTATCAAGTGAATACCCACGGTCATTTCCACCCTCATAGGGATTTCCGGAAAACCCCCGGTTAATTCCACGGATCAGGTAGGATAATTCCATGCTTCCGATTTTTGCCCCATAATACACATGTATTAAATGCTGATAACTGCTCACCATCATCTGATAGGTAGCATTTTTAGTCTGTATGGTAAAGAGTTTATTCTCCTGGTCAAATGTAATTGCCATTCCATTGGCCTCCTTCTTTTCAATTCGTGTTTTACGTTACTATTCACGTCCAGAAGGCCGCTCATAGTAACGATTCGGAGCGATATTTAAAGTTTTGCTGCGCAAAAATCGACCTCACTCCTGAATCACGTTCTCACGGAATGCGCAGTTCAGCGCATTCCTGCCCGTGAATAGTAACTGTTTTACAGTTTACCGCCGGAAGTAGCAATTCCCTCTATAAACTGTTTTTGGAATATTACATAGATAACGATCATCGGGAGGCAGGCAATCAGGGATGCTGCCATCAGTTCCGGGAATTTCGTTACATACTGTCCCTGCATTTTCGCAAGTGCGGCAGAGAGTGTCAGCATGTTTTTATCTGTGTTTACGATCATAGGCCACATCAGATCTTTAAAAGCAAATACGGCGGTAAAGATTCCCAGTGCTACCATTGCAGATCGTGTTAACGGTGCCATGATAAATAAAAATGTCTGTCCGATATTACATCCGTCCAATCTTGCTGCCTCTTCCAGATCATTTGGCAGCCCCATGTATCCCTGTCTTAAGAGAAAGGTACCAAACGCCGTTACAAGTCCCGGAAACACCAGTGCAAAAATTGTATTCATCATGCCCATTTTACTGATCATCAGGTACTGCGGTATGATAAAGATCTGTGCCGGAATCATCATCTGGAACAAAACAAGGGAGAACATCAGGTTCTTGCCCTTAAAATTCAGGCGGCCAAACGCATAACCCGCCATTGTGGCTGTAATTACAGCACATAATACCCTGCCAATAATTAATAATAATGTGTTTTTATAAAGCAGCAGAAAATTCATATTATTCCACACCGCTTTAAAAGCGTCTGTTCTCCAAACCTTTGGAAATATTACAAAGGGATCTACCTGGGTAGCTTCCGTTACCGACTTAAACGCAGTTAAAATCATCCAGAGGAAAGGTACCAGCATGGTAATAGAAATTAAAATCAAAATCACATGAATTACAACAGATACTACTTTTTTCTTCGATTCCATTACTTTCCCTCCTTCTAATTATAATGAACCCATTTTTTCTGTGCCAGCATCTGGAAAACAGTTATAATCATAATTACAACTAAGAGCAGCACAACGATTGTGGAACCATAACCCAGGTTCTTCTCCGTAAATGAGTACCGGTAAAACAGGTAAACCAGCGACTGTGTCTTTTCCAGCGCCGGATTGGACTTGTCCATCACCATGAATATCAAGTCAAATACCTGTAATGCACCGATTACCCTGGTTACTAAAACAAAGAAGATTGTTGGGGAAATCAGCGGGATGGTAATATGGAAAAACTGTTTGATCCCGGTTGCACCGTCTATTTCTGCTGCCTCATAATAATCATGTGGTACTTCCTGTAAACCTGATAAGAACAACACCATATTGTAACCGATAATGGACCAGACACCCACAACTGCGATAGCAAACACCGCAATCTTCGGGTTCGAGATCCAATTAGTGTCTGCCCCGGTCAGATTATTAATCAAACCAAAGTCAGAATTGTATAACCATCTCCATACCATAGCAATTGCAGCAGGCGCCGCAACCATTGGCAGGAAAAAAATTGTTCTGTAGACACTGCGCCCTTTCATCTTGCGATTGAGCAGAACAGCCAGTACAAGTGCAATGGCAATGGAAAAAGGAACTTCCACAATTGCATATTTAAAGGTATTCAGTAAAGCCTGCCACACCTGACCGTCACCAAAAAGTTTCAGATAATTATCTGCACCAACGAATATATTTCCCTTACCAAAATCCCCGGTCTTAAAAAAGCTCTGGTAAATAGTCTGTACGATTGGGATAATATTTAAAACAATTAACCCGATCATCGTTGGTAATATAAACGCCCAGCCCCAGAGAAATTCGTTGCGGGCGCGGGAAGTGCCTTTCACTTTTTTCTTTGACATCTATCCCTACTCCTTTCGTTTTCAATTCGATGGCGGTACAGCAGACCTGCCATACCGCCACACTTTACTCCATGAGTCACAATCTGCTTACATAATCCTGATGAAGCAGTGTAATTTATCCATTTTTACTCTTCTGCTAAGGATGCATTCATTTCTTCTGCGATCTTCTTGCAGGTTTCAGCCATATCGGCATTCCCTGCCCATACTTCTTTTAAGAGCTCATTTGTCTTGTTTTCCCAGATTACAGTCGATCTGGAATAAGGTCTGATTACCATATCATCACGTACGTCTAAATACGCCTGTAAATTAAATTCAGGTGCAGATTTAACCCAGTCTTCTGATGTTCCTTCATAAGCGGACATGGTAACACCTAATTCGGCCTGTTTTTTCTGTGCTGCTTCTGTTCCAAGGTATTCAATGAGTTTCCATGCATTATCTGTATTCTTGCCATTTGCAGATGCTGCCCATCCAAGTCCGTTGTATACAGAACATCTTCTTCCTGATTCTGCATCTTTTGGCATAATCGCTACATCCAGATTCTCTTTGGCGTAGTCGTCATCCTTGAAACTGGAGATCATCCAGGAACCCTGAAATGCCATTGCAAGCTGTCCGGATCTCAGCAATACGTCCGGTCCATTTTCTGAAAGAGTCTGGCTGCTTGGCATAGAACCGTCTTTGATCAGCTGTTCTACATACTGCATTGCTTTAATGGTATTGGGATCATCATATCCGGAAGCCTTTTTATCATCTGATATTACTTTGCCGCCCATATCGTAGATAATGTTGTAGTAACCTTCGTGGTTTGTATCACTCTTCATTCCCAGACCATATTGTGATCCGTCTGCTTTAGTCAGTTTCTTTGCTGCTTCCGCAAGGGTATCCCAGGTCCATGTATCATCCGGATATGCCACACCTGCTTCATCAAACATCGTTTTGTTATACCAAAGTGCAATGGTATCAATGTCTTTTGGAACTGCATAAACATGATCGTTATATGAATAAAGTTCTTTGATGTCTTCCGGGAATTTACTCATATCCAGTTTATCACTATCCTTGATTTTATCGGTCAGATCAAGGAGCATGTCATTTTCCATATATCTCTGTGCTTCGTTGGAATGCATCCAGAATACATCCGGCATAGATCCTCCCTGTGCGCCTGCTTCCAGCAGTGTCCAGTATTCATTCCAGGTAACAACCTGAATCTGTGTTGGGATGCCCGTCTCTTTTGTAAAATCATCCATAATCTGTTTTAGACCCGGCTCCTGGTAAGTATCCCAGATCATAACGGAAAGCGCATCACCGGAAGCATTTTCTGTGGCTGATGCAGTATCTCCTGCTGTAGATTCTTTTGTGGTACTATCTGTAGCATTTCCGTCTCCTGTATTTCCTGAACTGCCGCAAGCAGTAAGGGATAATCCCATAATTCCCGCCATTACAAGTGCGTATGTTTTTTTCATTTTTATCATTTTCGAAATCTCCTTTTACCTTAATATTACTTCCTGTCATTTGTTTTTCATAAACTGTTTCTGTTCCTATTATCAAGTCTTTCAGCATATCAGCAAACTTATGATGGGAATTATAGAGTCTGCAGCCTTATATTTCCAGCAATTTGACCAATACGCCTTTTTCTATGTGACTTATATTAACACTTTATACAAACCTTGTACATGCTGTGGTATTATTTCATTCATACCTTTATGTGTCATTTATACTCTGTCATTGACGTTAGGACACATAATGGTATATAATACAAAAGATAATTTATGGAAGTGAGGTACTAAAACGTGCGCGATTATCTTTTTTTGAGCAATGATTTTTTTGACATTACCATATATCAATATGGCTACCAGCAATGTGAGCCGTTTCATACTTTTGGTCCGGCAATGCGAAACCATTACCTGATACACTATATTATTTCCGGAACAGGCGTTTATCGTGCGGGTACCGAAAAATCCGAGGCAGAGTACCATCTGCACGCCGGTCAGGCTTTCTTAATTGAGCCAAATAAAGTCATTCATTATACTGCAGATGAAAATGATCCATGGGAATATATGTGGATTGAATTTGATGGTTTAAAAGCAAAAGAATATGTCAATCATGCTGGACTGTCACATGAATCACCGATTTATAATTCCATAAATGAAGAGGGGAAAAAGAAAGTATATGCTTATCTCAGTTATATTATTGACCATCCGGACTCCCCTGCTCCGGAGATCATGGGATATACGTATCTGTTTTTCAGCGCCCTGATTGAAAGTTCTAAAACAGCGAGAGCCCTCCCGAAAAATGATATTAAGAAATTTTATATACAATCTACTGTGGATTTTATTGAGAATTATTATATGAAAGATATTTCCGTGGAGGATATGGCGGCTAATCTCAGCCTGAACCGCAGCTATTTCAGTAAACTTTTTAAAAAAATGACGCAAAAAAGCCCACAGGAATTTTTGATCACATACCGCATTCATAAATCCTGTGAGTTTCTTCGTTCCACTGATATGACGATCGCTCAGATCTCTCCTTTAGTGGGCTATGCTAATCAATTTCATTTTACACGTGCATTTAAAAACATCATGAATATATCTCCAAATGAATGGAGAAAACGCAATCGCTATTAAACATTTGCGCTCTGAACGTGTTTGAACTCTTTCAGCTTAACCCACATTTATACTTCTGCTTATCCACATACATTTGTTTGTCCGCCTCCCGGAACAACGTTTCCGCATCTTTATTGCCCGTACCTCTGACAGCAGAACCACTGGCAATAGAGATATCGCGGCAGTGCACTTTATTATATTTTCTAATCCGTTCCTTCAGCGCCTGATCTAATTCATCCAGGTCCACATCATCCTTATGTATGACAACCAGGAATTCATCTCCCCCAATTCTATAGACATCCCCCGCGCCGCCGTATTCCTGCTTAATACATTCCGCCGCACCTTTAATCACCTCATCACCCGACTTGTGTCCGTATAGGTCATTTGTCTGCTTCAGATTATTCAGATCCAGCATGACAAATGCCAGAGGGGCTTTGTGCTCCTGATTTTTATCCTTTTCTTTCTGCTGTTCCATAAATTCATCAAAGGAAATGCGGTTCAATGTCTGTGTCATCATATCCGAATAAGCCATTTTTTCATAGAGTTCAAACTGTGTCTTCTCCTTCAGATAGAGAAACAGTTCTTCATAATTTAAATAAATCAGTATAATCAGAAAAACAATCAGCCCATATCTGAAAAACTTGCTGTTATCCTCCATTGGATTGGTGTAAAAACGAATCAGTGCAATTATGGAAAAAACAGTCAGACCCAAAATTGCATAAAGCATACCTTTCGCTTTTCTGGAATTCATCTTCACCGCTTCATATAACAAAAATGCTACCATAATGATAATCACCAGAAACATCATCATATGGGTAACGATCAGCATTTGGGGAAAATCAGCTATATTCCCCAGATATACTAGACTTTGTACAATCATATTGATCCATAATATCATTTGTATCAGTTCAATATATTTGCCTTTATTACTACATATATTTTTTACAAAGGACAGCATATAGACAGGCATTGCCATAAAACTGATAAAAGATAAGATACATAATGCTACGCTGTTCCCAATCATAAGCTGTGATAACTCTGAATCGGACCAGATCCACACCGAGGATATCACCATGAATAATCCCAGATATAAAAATGAATCAAAATTATAATTGAGCTTTTTGCTGTAAAGCCCGGCATATACAATGAGCAATACAATTCCAACTAGCAACAGAAACAGGATACATCCTATCTTTCCAACATTACTGTAGATGACTTCTGTAACATACGCTCCCGCTGTTCCTATCCTGACCGAGGCGATTCCCCCTGACAGATTTTTATAGGGGCGCTCTAATTCTATTGAAATGTCCTTACCGCTGTCCTTAGCAGATACCGGTATCTGGCAGGAAATGTACCCCAGCATACTCCCCACAGGAGGCTTTGTATCAAAGCCATATTCGTATACACACTCCTGTCCGATATAAACCCGTACTTTCTGGTATCCATTGCTAAATATTATATTTTCTCCATCCCTCACCTGAGGAAGCTGATTTCTAAGGCTTATGTATCCCTCTTCATTTTTGATTTTAAATGGAAATGGTACTGCTTCTCCCTCTTTTCCATCCAGCTGCCAGCCATCCTGAAAAAGCCTGCATTCCTCTACCTGGGGACGGACATCCGGCAGCTCTGACGTATTAATTACATTTAATAACATTATAATCAACAGTATACCGGACAAACATGTTAATAATCTTATAACCGTTTTTACATTATTTTTGTTCATATATCCTGCTCCGTTGTTCCTGAATCTCACTGAAAAGTATTTCTTTCCGATTTGAGATTCAACTTTGTGAAACATATCTTTTTTAGATATTTTATCACACTCAACAACAAAACACTATATTATTTAATTCTACAATTTCATATACCGAAACTTTACACATTTACTCTTGAGATATCTGCACACCATTTAAATTCTCTGCTCTACGCAGTCTTTGCTATTTTCTATTTGCACTTTCGGTCCGGATCTATATTAAATATCTTTTTAACAAGCGGGTCAATTCTATGACGTCAATAGGCTTTGCTGCATGGGCATTCATACCACACGCCAAGCAATGCTGGATGTCATCAGAAAAAGCATCTGCACTCATAGCTATGATTGGAATAGATAGCGCATCAGAACGATTCAGTCCCCGAATTGCTTTTGCAGCCTCATAGCCTGTCATATACGGCATTCGTATATCCATAAGAATAGCATCATAATATCCCTCCGGTGATTTTTGGAACTTGTCCAGACATATCCGGCCATCTTCTGCCCAATCCAGTTCTACCCCCAGATCTGACAACAATTCACTTGCCACCTCCCAGTTAAGTTCATTATCCTCGGCAAGCAGAATTCTGCGTCCTGATAGATCAATATTTTGCTCCGATATCTGATCTTGGAGTTCTTCAACGCCCATGAATTGTCGTAAACTATAAAATAAAGTTGACTTAAACAGCGGTTTAGAAATAAAACCACTAATACCTGCTTCGCGTGCCTCTGTTTCAAATTCACTCCAGTCGTAAGCAGAAATCAGCAGAATCGGTACCTCTTCTCCTAAATTGCTGCGAATCTCTTTTGCAACTTGAATTCCATTCATCCCAGGCAATTTCCAATCTAATAGAATTATTTGATAATCATCTCTCTTTTTGTGGTGTTGGTTTACCAATTCTATTGCCTTTTCTCCACTAAGTGTCCATTCAGCTTTTATACCGATAGATGTTAATGCGTTCATGGCTGTTCTGCACAATAATTCATCATCGTCAACTACCAGCATATTCCAGGAAGGGAGAACCATATCCACTTCCAGTGTATCAGCTTTTTCAAAATCAAACGTAATATGGAATTCTGTACCTTTATCCGTTTCGCTTTGTACCTCAATTGTTCCTTCCATAGCATCTACAATATATTTTGTAATTGCCATTCCCAGACCGGCACCCTCAGTTTTATGTATCCTGGCTCCATCTGCACGACTATAGGATTCGTATATTTTTTTCAGAAAATCCGGTGACATACCGATACCGTTGTCTTTGACATTGATATGAAATCGGACATAGTTATCTCCTTTTGGAGATTTTTCTTCAAAAAGAGATAATAGTATCAATCCTCCCTCCGGTGTATACTTCGTTGCATTCGATAAAAGATTCAGCAAAACCTGATTTAAGCGTACGCCATCACACCACACATTTTCTGTTAAGATATTCTCAACATGTATATCAAAAGTTTGTTTTTTTGACTTCACCTGCGGCTGCATAATGTTAACAATTCCTTCAACAACTTCCTTTAAGGAAATCTGTTCTGATGTTAAAGACAATCTACCACTTTCAATTTTAGACATATCCAATACATCATTAATCAACCCCAATAGATGTTTGCTGGAAAGTGTAATTTTTCTAAGGCAATTCTGTACCTGTTCCCGGTCATCCATATGAGCTGTGGCAATGGCGGTCATACCCACAATTGCATTCATGGGCGTACGGATATCATGGCTCATATTCGCTAAAAATTCACTTTTTGCTTTGCTTGCCTCAAGCGCCATCTGACGTGCCTTCTCCAGTTCATGCAGCTGAGAACGGGTCATGGAGAAATACCGGCTAAAAATAAATACCAGAATGATTAAAACAGAAACACATGCCAGTAATGTGGTGCTTATGCGGTGAACACCCAGATCACTTATTATCGTGTTCAATACATTGTAAGGCATAACCGCTACCAGATACCACTCAGAAAAAGGTAATGGTATGCTATAAATTTGTCGTTCTTCGCCATTTACTTCAAGTGTTGCAGTATACGTCTTATGATTCCTCAGGGCAGTGCCAAAAACATCAAGAGAATTTTCTACAGAATGTTTGTTTGCTGAGTCATTAAGTTGTTTTTGTAATTGTTTAAAAAATTCCCACAACTCAGTGTTGGAATTTTTTATTATAAAACTCCCGTCCGGCCGGATAATATGACAGTATATCAATTGCCCTTTACCCTTTAAAGAAAGAAAATTAGTGATATACTCCAAAGGAACGGCAGCTATTAAGCCCGTACTCGACATGCCATTGGACATTGGATACGCAGCATTGACTCCAAACAATATCACTTCATTTCCAGCCCGATCAACACCTATCGCAACTCTTTGTTTCCCCTTTATTAATGATTCTACAAAAGGTGTTGAATTTGACGGCTGTATTGGTTCTCCATGCAGAGTCTCAATGTATCCCTCCGCAGAACAAAGTGCTAAATAATCAAAATCCCTGACCTGTGCCCTGTAAATGAGCTCCTCATATATTTTCTCTTTGTTGTTATTCTCCGCTGATACGACGGAAACAATACCACTAACCTGTTGAAAACGCAGGTCGATTACATTTTCAAAATGGTTGGACATTTGTTCCGTCATGCCAGCCATATAAACTTCCCCTATCTGATAAAAGGTTTGTTTACTCATACGATTCATATGTAATCCCAGCAAGCTGAAAACAACAATACTAAAAATTAAAAGCCCAATGAAACTATATATTAGAAATTGCGTTGTAGGATTCTTTTTTTTACTGAATTCCATTGATACTATTCCTCCCTGGATCTCTTATATTCTTCAATGAGATTCATTATTTGATAATAGTCATTTGATAATTGGGGTATCATAGCGGCAGCTTTGCTAAAATCGTTTTCTTTTAACGCTTTTGTCACTAGACTGCTGCTTTCATATAATTTGGTAAAAGAAAGATTTTGACAAATTCCTTTGAGTGTATGAATGGCTCGGAGAGCCTCAGCATAGTCCTTATTACCCATAGACACTTCAAATAGGTTAAAGCTATTATCCTCCAGAAATTTATATACAAATTTCTGAACGGTTTGTTCACGCCGGAATCTGCCCAGCACCTCATCAAAATCTCCGTCAAAACTTATATAACATTCTCTCAAATTCATATTCACATTTCCTCCTTTTTCTTTGTTATCAACTTTTCATCCAGAAAACATATCGTCACCTGGTTTTTTATAGTCTTAGCCTGATACATCATGTTATCTGCAGCTTTAAAGAGTTCTTTTGTTTTTCCCATTCCGTATACCCCACCTATGCTTACAGAAATATGTATTTCGGGATGTCCATCCACTGCCAGAATATCTACAGAGTGTCTAATCTTCTCTAGTTTTTTCTCAAAGATATCTGCAGGTATACTGTAAAATATAATTACAAATTCATCACCGCCATAACGAATCACGGAATCTGTCTTTCTTACACATGACATTACCGTTTGGGCAATACATTGTAACACGATATCGCCTACATAGTGGCCATGCTTGTCATTAACGTTCTTAAAGTTATCTACATCTATTACTGCCATAGCCTGGATAGCTTCTGTTCCTTGAAAATGCTCGTCGTAATAACGACGATTGTAGACACTGGTTAGGGAATCAATATATAATAATTTTAAATGCCACTGTTTACCAGACAGGAAGGTGTATTTTTCATAGGAAAACAACCTATCGTAGTCTATTTTATTTCTCATATCCTGATTATTATTTTTAGCCTCTTTTTCTGATGAGATATCCGTCAACTCCCTTTCAAGGATATCCCCGATTTCTTGCAGACACAATAAAAGTATAGGATTAAATGCACCACATTGTCCTTCTATAATCATTTTCAGAGCTTGTTGATGTGAATAAGCTCTCTTATAACATCGCTCACTGGTCAATGCGTCATATACATCAGCAAGAGCAACCACCTGGGCAGCAATGGGAATTTCTTCTCCCTTTAATCCATCCGGATAACCATTTCCATCATATCTTTCGTGATGCCACCTGCAGATTTCAGAAGCTACTTTGACAAGCAGTGCTTCTTGCTGCTCAATTGGCAAGTTCAGTAGTATCTTGGCACCGATTGCCGAATGAGTTTTTATCACTTCAAATTCCTCGGGTGTAAGGCGTCCAGGTTTATTCAAAACTGAATCTGAAATTGAAATTTTCCCAATATCATGCAGTGCAGAAGCTGTACTTATTAAAGAAATATCAGCGTTGGACAAAGGATATTGATCTGTCCGTTGAACCAGCTGCTTGAGCAGATATTTCGTAATCGTATTGACATGCAGTATATGTAAACCACTCTCTCCATTACGAAATTCCACAATGTGAGACAGTATTGAGATCATCAGCTTATTATTTTTTTCCTGTTCATAAAATTGTTCTGCAATAATCTTTTCCAACCGCTTTTGCCGTGCATATAAAAACATCGTATTAGAAATTCGGCGCTGGACAATTGTTGAATCAAAAGGTCGGCTGATATAGTCAAAAGCCCCCAAGTCGTAGGCGCGTTTTATATTCGAGGGAGAATCGTCAGCAGAAATCATTATAACAGCCAAAGTATCATTCCAATGGTATTTGTTTATGTAAGCTAATACTTCAAATCCATCCATTTCAGGCATCATAATATCAAGAAGCAGGAGTGAAAAATCCGTTCTTTGTTTTGAGAGAAGTTCGATTGCTTCTAAACCGTTATCAGCCTCCGCGACATCATATTGATCTTCCAGAATATTTACTAAGAAAGCGCGATTCATTTCTGAATCGTCTACTATTAAGATTTTTTGTTTATTCATAGCTTATCTCTTTTCTAACAATTTTACGGTTCTATTATAAATGTTACCATTACAATTTTTCAATAACCATATTGGACAGGTGTGCAAATAGGTTTGCAATTTTTGATGCTGACAACAAAGATTCTTTATGATATAATTCAAGCTTATAGGAGATGTGTTATGAAACCACAAGAAACTAAATTTACATTTGTATATAAAGAAATTAGACAGTGTATTTTGGATGGTCATGTACTTCCTGGGAGTTCCTTGCAATCCTCAAGAATGTTATGCGATCAATTTCATGTAAGCAGATATACGATTAACCGTGTCTTCGATGCATTGCGTAAAGAAGGACTGATCGAGATTAAGCCTCGTCTTGCACCAATCGTTGTTTCAAGAAAAGATACTACAAAATCAACGGATTCTCTTTCTGACATTTTGAAGCAAAAAGATAGTATTTTGCAGGTATATCAGACTTTTGCCCTTATAATGCCTTCCATTCAGGTTTTTGCTTCACAAGACTGCGATATAGAGATAATGCCTCACTATAAGAAAGCTATGAAAGTATCACGTTTAGGTCTTTCTGCGGGCGGGTGGCGCCCTCCTGCTAATTTGGGTTACGATATAATAAAAGCAGGTGGTAATTCCCTATTAGGCGAACTCTACTCCACATTTGTTCTTTACAATAAGCTAACATTTTTTACAGAAGAGTGTCCCTATTTTTCTAAACAATTTTTACAGGGTCCTGTGTCTGTGACCGGAACTATTATAGATATATTAAAAGGCAAAGATCCATCCATTAAGTACAAAAAATTATCAAATATGTATCAAAAACTTACGGACTCCATTGAAAGCACATTAAAATATTTATCAGACACGACTCCCAAATGTCCTCCGCAAACCGGTATGTTGTTTACGTGGAATCCAATGCGTGGTCACGATTACCATCACTCAAAAATTGTTGATGACTTGAATTTAAAAATTGGTCTTGGAGAATATTCTGTTGGAATGTATCTACCATACGAAAAGCAGTTAGCAAGCCAATACGGTGTCTCAGTCTCAACAATCAGAAAGGCATTATGTGAACTTAGTCAAAGAGGTTTTGTAAAAACATTAAATGGGAAAGGTACTATTGTTATAGAGCCAGATGATACCAGAATTCATCAACTTGCTCTTAATTCTGGATATGCAGAAAAGGCATATCGCTATCTTCATGCCCTGCAGTTAATGGTATTAATCATTCATCCGGCTGCTCTAGACGCAGCCCCACGGTTTACCAGAAGTGAATTGGACGAGTTAGCAGAAAAATTTACGTCTCCAGGTTCCATTTATTTAGCAGATATTATAAAATCCATATTAAAGCATACCACTTTAGAACCATTTTATGTTATTTTATCTGAAACCTGTCGACTTCTTGAATGGGGACATCATTTCACTTATTACAAGTCCAGGAGACATTCACTTTCACATCTTAATAAACAAGTCATTACAGCACTGCAGCAGTTAAGTGAAGGTAATAGGAGTTCCTTTGCAGATGGTATAGCAGATTGCTACCGTTACATTTTAGTCCGTGCAAAGAAAAATATGTTAGAAAAATATAAATTTAACACAGCTAATATTCGCGTTCCAGAGAAATACTAAGGTGTGTATACATACCTGCTCCAAACCATATGTGCAAACACACTCTATCAATTGTGAAAGGAAAAATCTTATTATGAAATGCCCAAACTGCGGGGCGGCACTGGATGATTCTGTGGCGAAATGCCTTTACTGCGGCTCCACTAACTTCCCCGGCGCCGAAAAAGAATATATGAAGGAGCTTCATGAACTCCATAAAGATCTGGAAAAATTAGAAGAAGTCCCCATGGACTGCTTTGAAGATTCTGTCAAAAAAGAATCTGCACGTGCAGGAAAACGCATTGTTATTTCTCTGCTGATAACCGTCCTGGTGGCACTTGGAATCTTTATACTCTTCCGGTTCAATGACTTCCAGCTGCAAAAGCAGGACGCCGCACAGACTGCCTGGGAACGCACTGCATTTCCAAAAATGGATGCCTGGTATGAGAAAGAAGATTACGATGCTGTACTGGACTACATACTGACAGATCCTGAGACACAGAAATATTCTATTTACAACTGGAAGCATTCTGACTTTATCTGGGCATATGCGGATTATCTCATAATTATTAATCCGGAGCAGAACAGTGAAAAAGATATAATGACAGCCATGACTTCACTCCTGATCATGTCCCGCCTGGAAAATATGCGCCAGGAGGATTCCGCGAAAGTAAAAACATACCGGAAAGAAGCCGAGCAGATTTTAAACGAACGCTATAACATGACCTTAGACCAATTACAAAAAAACTATGAGGAGGCGGTAAAAAAATGAAATGTACATTCTGCGGAGGTCCATTAACCTTAAAGGATGAAAAATGTCCTTATTGCGGTGCCCCAAATCCTGATATTCTAAAGCACCGCTCTGATATGAAGCACTATCAGTCTGAATTTAAAAAAACACAGGATGACGTTTATACCACAACTCATAAATTTACGAGTTTCAGTGTCCGCACAAGCATCATCGCTTTTCTGGTCATCCTCAATGTTGCCGCTTTGATCCTGATCGGGTCCGCGTGGCCCATCTACAAAAGCGTCACCAAAAGCACGTTACATAAAAATGAAGCTGTACATAAAAAAGCCATGGACGATCTAATCAAAGATGAAAAGTATATAGAACTGAATGCTTACTTTAATTCAAACAATTTATACCTGGGTGACGAATTTGATACTTACACAGCAATTACAAGGGTGTCAGATAGTTACAACAGCATTTTCAACTCGATTAATTCCATGATCAATCCAGAGCTTTCCAGCAGCTGGTCTCCAAGATATCTGGTTTCCAGCCTCTCTTCCTACTATGAAACCATATCGGGAGAATATTTTTTATATGAGGGAAAATACCTGAATGAACATTTTGCTGCATTAGATGATATTGATCAGAAGATCCAGCTGCTGCTGACCTCTTTCTGCAAACTGACGAAGGAAGATCTGAGTACGCTCCCCAATCTTTCCGCAAATGGAATCCAAGACTTACTGGAAAGGAGATTAGACATCCATGAAGAAGAAACGAATTAGCATATCGGGCATCCTGATTATCATACTGACGATCCTGTTTGTCTTTTTACTCCTTATGGGTATCACACGGCTTAAAGAAGAATTCCGGGGTTATACAAAATATGACGAGCAGTCTTTTGCATCAGATCTCAAATACCAGGATTATGTATCCATACTGCGAAAAACAGCCCAAAATGAAGCCCAGGGTGCCAAATCAAATGAAATTCTTGAAGAATATTATGCGCTTGGGCACTACTATGAGGCTGCTGTTCATTACAAAATTTATAAAGACAGCAACTATACAGAAAAAGCTGCTGCATATAAAGCAGTCATGGATGAGGAAGAAAAGAAAATGGGACAGCTCCAGTCTGAAATACCAGATATGCTGGAAATACTTTTCAACCAATAAATACGTTGATTCAAAAAACGCCTGTATCATGAGATAAAGCTCTCATGTACAGGCGTTTTTAACAATTATCAATGAATATTCTATTACGCTTATACAATCTCATCCAGCGGGCTGATTTCCACGCCTTCCTCTATCAATGTTTTACGGATCTTCTCTACAAATGCCAGGGCTTTTTCCCCATCCCCATGGACACATACAGAGTCCGCTTTAATCGGGATATCTTTTCCGGTAATCGCAGTGACTTTTCCTTCTTTTACCATACGGACAACTCTTGCAATCGCTTCTTCTTCATCCGTAATCATAGAGCCTTCTTTTCTCCGGTTAACCAAAGTTCCATCCTCTTCATAAGCACGGTCTGCAAATACTTCCAGTGCAGTACGAAGCCCGCAGTCTACAGCTGCCTTAGCCAGCTCTCCGCCGGACAATGCCAGGACAATCAGATTCTTGTCAAAATCATAAATTGCTTCGCAGATACCCTTTGCAAGCTCATAATCCTTTGCTGCCATGTTATAAAGTGCTCCATGGGGTTTTACATGCTGCAGACTGATCCCCTGGGCTTTACAGATTCCAGCCAATGCTCCGATCTGATAAAGCGTATAGGCTTTTGCTTCCCCCGGCGTGATGTCCATGACACGTCTGCCAAATCCCATAAGGTCCGGCAGTCCCGGATGTGCGCCAACCCGCACCCCTTCTTTTTTCGAGATCGCCACTGTCTTCTCCATAACAACTGGATCAGAAGCATGATAACCACATGCCACATTTGCCGATGTAATAAATGGAATCACACGATCATCCATTCCAATTGTATAGTGTCCAAAGCTTTCGCCCAGATCACTGTTTAAATCAACTTTATACATAATTAACTCCTTTCTTTCTGGTACAGCATTGCTCAAATAATTGAGTCATACGAACTAGTTTCACGATCCCAGTTTCATCAACTGTTCAATAAAACCGGTATCCGCTTTGCCTTCGCAAAATGTAGGATGCTTCAGAATCTGATACTGGAAATCAATATTTGTCTCAATACCCATAATTACCATTTCATCCAGCGCAGAGCGCATCTTCTGCAATGCCGCTTCCCTGTCTGGTGCATGTACGATGACCTTGGCGATCATGGAATCATATTCTGACGGTATGCGGTATCCGGTATAAAGCCCGGTATCCACCCGTACTCCATTTCCCGCCGGAAGATGCATATGTTTAATCACACCCGGACTTGGCATAAAGTTCTTCTCCGGAATTTCTGCATTAATCCGGCACTCAATGGCATGGCCGCGAATAAGGATATCGCTTTGGCTAAAGCTCAATTTTTCTCCCATAGCAATTCGGATCTGTTCTATAATTAAATCCGTACCGGTAACCATCTCTGTAACACCATGCTCTACCTGAATACGGGTATTCATTTCCATAAAGAAAAAGTTGCCTTTTGGATCTACAATAAACTCGATGGTTCCTGCATTTGTATAATTTACAGTTTTCGCCGCCAGAATCGCATAGCGGTTCATTTCCTCCCGCATTTCCTCCGAAATAGCAGGTGATGGCGATTCTTCAATCAGCTTCTGATGGTTTCTCTGTACCGAGCAGTCACGTTCTCCCAGGGCTGCCACATTTTTATATGCATCCGCAATAATCTGTATTTCAACATGTCTCGGATTCTCAATAAAGCGTTCAATATACATGGTATCGTCGCCAAATGCATTGGCGGATTCCCTCTGTGCCATATTAAATTGAAATTCAAATTCATCTTCATTCTTAGCAACGCGCATCCCTTTGCCGCCGCCGCCGGAAGATGCCTTAATCATAACCGGATAGCCGATTTCTTTTGCAATCTTTGTACCTGTCTCAGCATCATAAACAGGTTCCTTCGTACCGGGAACAACCGGTACTCCGGCATCCATCATGGTCTTTCTGGCATGGGATTTATTCCCCATACTGTCAATTACTTCAGCGGATGGTCCGATAAAAGTGATTCCATTGGCATCACACATCCGTACAAACTCACTGTTCTCAGATAAAAATCCAAATCCCGGGTGTATCGCATCAGCCTCCATATTATTCGCTGCGCTGATAATGCGTTCCATATTCAAATAACTGTTCTTTGCAGGACCTTCCCCAATACAGATACGCTGGTCAGCCAGCTGTACATGAAGGCTGTCTTTGTCCTCCTTAGAATAGATCGCTACACTGCGGATGCCCAGGTTACGGCATGCCCGGATAATTCGAACTGCTATCTCACCCCGATTGGCTATTAATATTTTTTTAAACACAGTCCAATCCTCCTTATATGCCTATAATTTTTTAACGCGGAACAGCGGCTGTCCATATTCTACCTTTTGTTCATTGCTTACTAATATCGCTTCAATCTCACAGTCAAAATCGCTCTCAATTTCATTCATCAGTTTCATTGCTTCCAGAATGCAGACTGTCTGTCCGCCTTTTACCACGTCGCCAACTTTGACAAATGCCGGTTCATCCGGTGATGCCGCCGCATAAAATGTTCCTACAATCGGAGAGGTGATAAAGCACTGCTCCTCTTCTTCTGCCTCTGCTCCGTTTTCTGCAGCTTCCACAGCCGCATAACTGACAGCCATTCCTTCCGGAACTCCAGGTCCATATTTGATCTTGCTCATGGAAATCTTAACGTCTCCTTCTTTGATCGAAAATGTTGTCAAAGATGACTTTTCAATAATTTTTATCAAACCCTCTATCTTTTCTAAATCCATCTAAATACCTCTCTCTCTTTTCCACTTATCTTATTTTACCTATCTGCTTTTATCTATGAGAAGAGTTTTTCCAGCCGCTTTGCAACCAGGCGGCAGTCTAAAACCTCTTTACATGGCTTGTGTATTTCTTTTCTTAAATCATCCATTTCCTTTATCTCATCCAGATAAAGGCTCTGCGCCTCAGAAACGGTAATTGCTTGAAACCGGATCTTATGATCTGTTTTTCTTTGTACCAGCTTCGGTATATCTACAGAAGCAACCGTTGCAATCTTCGCATAACCGCCAGTAGTCTGTCTGTCAGAAAGCATAATAATCGGCTTTCCATGGGATGGTACCTGTACAGATCCCATCGTGATCCCATCCGAGATAATATCTGCTGTATCTTTATATGCAATAAAAGGACCTTCCAAACGGCACCCCATGCGGTCAAAATCACTGGTCACTTCATATTCGCTTTCCAGAAAACTTTCCATTCCCTGCTTAGTGAAATGACTGTCCTGGGGTCCTAGTATAACTCTTAAAACAGCATCCTCCTGGTCAAATTCATCCAAATCCAATTTTCTGGATAAAAAGTATGGAAGATACCTCCTTTTAATTCGGAATCTCACATAATCTCCAGCCTGAAGTTTCCGTCCTTTATATCCGCCTACCTGGCTTCGGATATTGGTTGAACGGCTCCCCATAATAACCGGTATATCCAGATAACTGGAAAATGCAATATACGCCCTGCTTCCTGTTCTGGCACTCTGAAATTCCAGTATATCCCCTTTATTCATATATATAGCGGTATACATAGGAGCCGGCTTTTTATTAATCATTGGCTGGAAATCCCCTCCGGTTATGGCAATAATCGTAGCTGAGGTAAATTCCAATGTAGGACCAATTAGAGTAATCTCAAGCGCCGCCTCATTTTCCGGATTGTCCAGAAGCAGATTGGCAATTTTAAAAGACCGTACATCCATGACGCCTGAGACGCCAAATCCCTGGCTCTGATATCCGGTTCTTCCCAAGTCCTGAACAGTTGTCAGCATGCCTGCTTTTAATACACGAAATCCCATTTTACACACCTCCTTCATGAACGATACACTGATATTCGCCCCGCTTGACTAATTCTTTGATCCGGTAAAACTCAGTCTCATCAATCGGTACAAAACGGATATAATCACCTGCTTCGAACAGAATGGGAATTTCTCTGTCAGGATCATAAGTCTTCACCGGAGTAAGCCCGATCAACTGCCATCCTCCAGGAGAATCCAGTGGATAAATACCCGTCTGAGAACCTCCGATTCCAACACTTCCTGCACTGATTTTAATCCTTGGGTTCGCCAGACGCGGCGTATGAAGGCGCTCATCCAATCCTCCCAAATAAGAAAATCCGGGCAGGAATCCAAGCATATAGATCAGATAGTCTTTGGAGGAATGCAGACGGATTACTTCTTCCTGTGTCATTTTAGCATTTTCGGCAACTGTCTCTATATCGGGTCCAAATTCTCCGCCGTAGCACACAGGGATTTCTATAATCCGTTTTTCACCTACTTCCGCCATAACGTCCACTTTTACTAATTGACGCATCCGTTCTACAATCATTTCATATGAGATAATTCTGGGATCGTAATTGACCAACAAGGAACAAAAAGCCGGGATCGTATCCACGATTCCTTCGATCTGCTGCTCCTTAATCAGCTGTACAATAGCCGTGATTTTCCGATTGATTTCCGGGCTGATTTCTTTGCCAAACTCAATCAAAATCGCAGAATCACCTGCTGTTAGAATTTCAATTTTAAGCATATTGCTCTCTCCTATTTCAAAAAGGTGCAATCATATTGACTACACCTTTTGTATTTTCTATGCGAATAATTTGCCAAGACCTGAAAGGGAAGTAACTCCCAGATAAGCTGCAAGCAGAACTACCAGGATACCAAGGATCAGCAGCCACTTCGGATGATGGTAATCTTCTCCCATGATACTCTTTTTCTGGGATGCAACAAGGCATACACCTAAAGTAACCGGTAAGATCAGGCCATTTAAGGCACCAGCCAAAACCAGAAGTGTGGCAGGCTGTCCAAGAATTGCCATAACCAGCGTAGAAACCGCAATGAAAGCAATGGTAACCCATTTTTCATATTTTGCAAGCGTATTTGTTAATGTCTTGATGAAG
>NZ_JAWYAJ010000215.1:0-8379 GCF_034124845.1 Robinsoniella sp. | reverse complement strand
TAAATAACAAGGGTGCACAAAAAGAAGAAATACGGATTATAAAAAGCTTTATCGGTTTTTCCCAAAATGAAAGAATGGAATTACTGGGAGTATTCAGAAAAAAATGGAAGGAGTTTTCTGCCCGGAGCGCCGCCCAGCCTAAATACGTCGAAAAATAGTGCCTGATATCTGTGTCAGGTGTGCGACTGTGAATTGACGGCGTAGCGGGCTATGGCTAGATTCACAGTCGTGCACCTGGCGCAGATAGCGGGTGCTATATAGTGGCGTATTTGCGCCGGGCGGCACTAGTCTGAATATTACAAAGAGCAAGCAGTAAATCAAAGAAAATTTAGGAGAACGACAAAATGATAGATCAATTAAACATCAGGCTTGAAAAGCCGGAGGATTACAGAACGGTAGAAGAGTTGACCCGTGAAGCATTTTGGAATGTCTATGTACCGGGGTGTACAGAACATTTTATGATCCATAATCTGAGAGAGCAAAAGGAATTTATCAAAGAGCTGGATCTGGTAGCGGAATTGGATGGAAAGATTGTAGGGCACATTGCGTATACGCTGGGCGCTATAGTGACGGATGCAGAAGAGGCATTTGAGGTGGTGTGTTTTGGACCGGTGAGCGTACATCCTGATTATAAAAAGAAAGGAATCGGTTCAGCACTGATCCGTTACTCTCTGGAAAAGGCGAAAAAGCTTGGATATCAGGCAGTTTGCATTTTCGGTGATCCACGGTATTACAGCAGATTTGGATTTCACTGTGGAGAAAAATATGAGATTAAGACGGAAGACGGCAAATATGCAGTGCCGATGCAGCTTCTGGAATTAATACCCGGGGTTCTTAATGGAATTCAGGGAAGATTTATTGAGAGCAGTGGATTTGAAGTAAAGGAAGAGGAATTCGAAGCATTTGAACGTACTTTTCCTCCCAAAGAAAAAAAGGAAGAGGAATCTCAGATTGATTTCCGGGTTCTGGTAAACTTAAGGTTTTAGCGAAAATAAAAACAAATAATGGAAGCAATAGGAAAGAAATACAGCTGGACATGAGAGTAATTTTACAAAAATGCTCAAATGGACCGGCTTTTTTCGTGTGTCTAAAAATAGGAGATATTGAGTCGTGAAACAGGGTTGTTGACGGTAAAATAAAATATTTGACACTATTCTAAAAAACATACTTGACAAAAATCTGTACATTATATATAATTCTAAATGTAGAGCACACGTGTACGCAAATAAAGTTCACCAAAACATGTCTCAATCAAAACAATATTAGGGGGGACTAATGGTGATAATCACCAGGGTAGTTTTTAAAAAGTCACTGCAAAGATTTTAGAAAATTGCTCTAAGGAAACTGGGACTGTGTGAAGAAGCCACCAGCCAGTATTCATTCTATATGGAGGTAGAATATGAAAGCGAAAAAGTTTTGGAGTGTATTATTAGCAGCAAGTTTGACAGCAGGTGCATTAGCAGGATGCGGGGGAAGCACATCAGGTAGTAAAGAAACAGCGTCCGGAAATGAAAGCACAAGTACAAAAGGGGCTGGAGAGTCCGGAACAGCAGGCGAAGAAAAGGAAACAGATACTGCAGCCACAGGAGAACAGACATCAGGAGAACAGACATCAGGAGAACAGTCATCTGATGGGCAGTCATCCGGTGAAGCAGTAACCCTGGATTTCTGGAATGTATTTACCGGTTCCGACGGAGATATTTTAAGAGAGATCGTGGATAACTATAATGCTGTGAATACGGATAACATAACGATTAATATGGATATCATGCCGAATGATACGCTCCAGCAGAAGCTGCCGGCAGCAATTGCCACGAATACGGCACCTGATTTTGTTCTGTTTGGTATAGAGAATATCGCACCTTATGTTAGTAATGATTCTTTAGAGGACATCAGTGATTTTTGGGAAACAACAGGGGTGGACAAAACGAATTTTCTGGATAATGTAGTGGATCTTTCCTGTGTGGACGGAAAATTATACGGTGTACCAATGCAGTATAACGTGCAGTACCTGTATTGGAATAAAGATATGTTTGAAGCAGCAGGTCTTGACCCGGAGACACCCCCTGCAACCATGGACGAATTAGCACAGTTTGCGGAAAAACTTACGGACGAGTCTAAGAGACAATATGGACTGGCACTGCCCACCAATGTCACCTATATGCAATTCTTATGGGCAAACGGGGGAGATGCGGATGACCCGGTAAAGAATGAAAACTTACTTGATACTGAAGAAAACGTGAAGACCCTGGAATGGCTGCAGGATCTGGCTGTAAATAAGAAAGTGACCCCCATGAATCTTACGGGACCGGATGCAGATACCATGCTTCAGGCAGGGCAGATTGCAATGTATATGAGCGGGCCATGGCAGATCAACGGTTTAAAAGAAGCAGGCATTAATTTTGGTATCGCGCCTTGTGTATCCGGCAGTGACGGTGCCTATTCTCCGGCAGGCGGATGCAGTTACATGATTCCAAAGGGAATAGATGAAACGAAAAAAGCGGCTGTCTATAAATTTATGAAATATTGGCTGTCCGATGAAACACTGAAAGAATGGTCACAGAGAAACGGATTCCCTGTATGGTCCAAATCATTGCTGGAAGATCCGGAAATTAAAGATGACGAAGTATTGAACTCCATATCCAAGGCAACAGAGATTGGCAGATCCTATAATCTGGGATATTCACTGGCAAGCCAGATTGATAACGATGTTATGATTCCCATGTTTGAAAAGGTAATTACAGGAGCGGCAGCCCCGGATGCAGCATTGGAAGAAGCGGTTTCAGCAATGGATAAAGTGCTGGGGAAATAAAGGTATTGCGTTATCGTACTACGGAATATGGAATGGAATGTAAAGGTTGAAAGAAAATGAATAATAGAAAGGAAGCCACGGTATCTTTCTTTCAACCTGTCTTATTGTGGCAGTATTGCAGGCATCGCTGCAATACGCAATGGGTATAACTATGAAGAAACCAAAAAAATATCGGCCGCATAATCAGAAATGTGCGTATCTGTTTATTTTGCCGTCGATGATTATTTTAACAATATTTGTGTTTATACCACTGGTGTCTTCGCTGGTGATCAGCCTGTTGAATATGAATATCTTTATGAAAGATATTTCATTCGCGGGACTTACAAATTTCAAACAGCTATTCCAGGATTCCAGGGTGGGAAACGCTACTTTTAACAGCCTGTATTTCACACTTTTTGAAGTACCCCTTCAAGTAGGACTGGCACTGCTGCTGGCAATGTATGTAGCGAAAAATAACAGATATACCAAACTGCTGCGGTCTACTTATTATCTGCCCTTTGTATGCTCCATGACCGCTATCAGTATTATATGGTCCATGCTTCTGGATCCCAACATGGGACTGGTACCTTACTGGCTGGAGCAGACGGGTCTTAAATCCATCTCTTTTCTAAAGGATCCGAATCTGGCAATGCCTACGGTAATTGCAGTTACGGCATGGAAAGGCTTTGGCTATACGCTGACCTTGATAACGGCTGCGGTCCTGAATATTTCGGCATCGCTCTATGAAGCAGCGGACATGGACGGCGCGGGACAGTGGAAGAAATTTATCCATATTACAATACCGGGCATTTTTCCCACCATCAGCTTTTGTGTGGTCACAACGACCATAAGTGCCCTTCAGGTATTTGACCAGACTTATGTCATGACTCAGGGAGGTCCGCTGAACAGGACGGAGACGGTGGTGCAGTATATTTATGACAGAGGATTCCAGACTGCACCCTATGATCTTGGTTATGCTTCTTCCATATCGGTATATCTCTTTGTGATTATAGCAGTTATCACGTTTGTATTGAAAAAGTTTGTACTGAATAAGGGGGAGGAAGCAAATGATTAAAAAAAGATCCCTTGGAAATATCGTTGGCGTTATCTTAACGCTGTTTGTAGCCCTGACGGTTGTCATTCCCATTTTGTGGCTGCTGGTATCTTCCTTTAAAACGGATGTGGGCGTTATTCAGTATCCACCGAAATTTTTCCCGGTGGAATGGACGCTCAACCAGTTTAAGTATGTCACAAAGAGTATTCCTATTTTTGATATGACCAAAAACACTGTGATTTTTGCAGGTGCGGTAACGGTTCTCAGTGTATTTTTTGATTCCATGGCAGGGTATGCATTTGCCAGAATGAATTTTAGAGGATCGGGCGTTATCTTTTCCATTATATTGCTGACTATGATGGTACCATTTCAAATTATCATGACACCACTTTACATTGAAGTCTATAAATTAAATCTGTTAGATACTTATTTGGGATTGATACTCCCAAGAGCTACAAGTGCATTTGGCATCTATATGATGCGGTCATTTTTTGCAGGGCTGCCAAAATCCATAGAAGAATCCGGACGTATCGATGGCATGGGAGAATTCCGGATCTACTGGTCACTGATGCTCCCCCTGTGCAAACCGGCAATTGCAAGCCTTGGCATTTTCCACTTTATGAATAACTGGAATGATCTGCTTTATCCGCTGATGATGACCAGTTCGGCAGATAAGAGAACACTGTCCGCCGGTCTTGCTGTCCTTGTGGGCAACAAAGTGATCAAATACGGTCCTACCCTTGCGGCGACACTGATCTCTCTGGCACCCTTATTGATCTTATATATATTCTGCCAGAAATATTTTGTGGAGGGAATAGCTACCGCAGGTATGAAGGAGTAGAGATTCCGAATGGTTATTGCGATTTATGACACGGAGTTGGAAGAAATTACAAAATAGAAAGGAAGCCACAGCGTGAATCTTTCAACCAGTAAATTGTGGCTTTATGACAGTAGGTAGAAGAATGAAGAAAGCGGTTATGATTGTAAATAAAAGTTTCAAAAAAGGAAAGATTGATAAACGGATCTATGGTTCCTTTGTGGAACATATGGGGCGGGTAGTGTATTCCGGCATCTATGAGCCGGGGCATCCAACGGCTGATAAAGACGGATTCCGGCAGGATGTTCTGGAAAAAGTAAAAGAAATGGGAGTTACGGCAGTCCGGTATCCGGGAGGAAATTTTGTATCCTGTTATGACTGGAGGGATGGCGTAGGTCCGGTGGAAGAACGGCCACGCAGGCTGGAAATCGCATGGCGGGCAATTGAAACAAATGAAATCGGAACAAATGAATTTATGAAGTGGGCTGAAAAAGCGGAGATTGAACCGGTTTTTGCAGTGAATCTGGGGACCAAGGGGATTGAAAATGCAGTTTCTTTTGTGGAGTACTGCAATATACCCCAGGGAACTTTTTACAGTGATATGCGTAAAAGCCATGGAGTGGAAAATCCATATGGGATTCAGACCTGGTGTCTGGGAAATGAAATGGACGGGGACTGGCAGATCGGGCATAAGACCGCGGAGGAATACGGACGTCTGGCTCAGGAAACAGCAAAGGCAATGAAGCAGGTGGACAGCAGCATCAAAGTGGTCTCCTGCGGCAGCTCCAAATCCGACATGTCAACTTATCCGGAATGGGAAGCTATTACGCTGAATTATACGTATGATTATGTTGACTATATCTCGCTGCACCAGTATTACGACGGGCAGGATAAGGGGACTCCTTATTTTCTGGCACAGTCATTAGATATGGAACGTTATATTAAGACGGTGATCGGTACCTGCGATTATGTGAAGGCAAAAAAGCGTTCGGATAAAGAATTGTACATCAGTTTCGATGAATGGGGCGTGTGGTCCATGGCGGATGTGGAAGTGGCTGCCCAGGTGGATGAAAGTCCCTGGCAGGTAGCGCCAAACTTAAGCGAGCAGATCTACAGCATGGAAGACTCACTTTTATTTGCCAGTATGCTGATGAATTTCCTGAAATATGCAGACCGCATTAAGATCGCCTGCCAGTCTCTCCTTACGAATATCAGCGCTGCTATTATGACGGAAAAAGGCGGCGGAGTCTGGGTACAGCCAATCTTTTATCCATTTTCCTATACATCCAGATATGGAAGAGGAATTGTCCTGGAGGAAGTATTTGACTGCCCGGCATATGCCTGTGATCTGTTTAGTGAGGTACCTTATGCAGACAGCGTAACGGTATATAATGAAGAAGATCATGAAGTGGTCTTTTTCCTGATCAACCGGAGTGAGGATGAGTCTATCTGTTTTGAATGCGAACTGCAGGGATTTCAAGTGGAGGAAATTGCAGAGCAGGTAACCATGAGCTGTGAGGATAAGAAAATGACTAATTTAGTCCGCCACGATGCGGTGAAGCCCCGCAGGGTATCCGGTGGAAAAGTGGAAGGAAACCGTGTGGCATGTGAGCTTCAACCCCTGTCCTGGAATATGATCCGGGTAAAAGTACGTGTGTGATAGCATCTCGTGCCTCCGCACGGAAATTCATATTGTAAACCCATATGGATTGTAATAGAATAAAATGCAAGAGGGGGTATAAAGATGGGTATAACTACAAAGGATCTGGCTCTGTTGTGCGGCGTGTCCAGGACAACCGTTCACCGGGCACTTCACAATACAGGAAGAATTAATGAAGAGACGAAAGATATGATTCTGAAAATAGCAAAGGAACATGACTATCGTCCCGACATGCTCGCAAGGGGGCTGGTTAAGGGAAAAACATTTTATATCGGCGTTGTAATTATGGATTCCGACAACCGTTATTTTTCCCAGATGTTAAATGCAATTGTAAGAGAGGCCAGGAAGATTGATTATTCCGTGAATATCGCCTTCCATGAAAATAAATCAGAAATAGAGAGGGAGCAGCTGTGCCGGCTGGCGGATTACCATATGGACGGGATCATCCTGTCCTCCATTAACAAAGGGGAGGCATATAAGGAATTTTTAAAAAGCCTTGAGATCCCCATTGTTACCATTGACAATAAGGTGGCAAAGGGAATTCCATTTGTGGGCATAGATGGAAAAAAAGCCGCTGGAGAGGCTGCGGAGAAGATTGTTCAGAAGAAATATGAAAGGATCATCTTTGTATGCCCGCCTTTGGCGGATGCAACCAAAGAAAATGTCTATGTGCATGAAGAGAGGGCAAAAGGATTTCAAGAGACTATGGATCGCTATCCGGATGTGGAACAGGGGTTGATTCAAAGCTGGGAATACCTGGAACCGGCATATGAGGAACTTCTGCATACCGATAAGCGGACGGCTTTTTTCTGTACCTCTGATATGATCGCGCTGGAATTAATGAGATATTTGCAGCTGAAAGGGAAAAAAGTAGTAACAGACTATGGAATCATGGGTTTTGATAATATTGATATCCTGCGTTATGTTTCCCCTCAGCTGTCCACGATTTATAATTCCGTGGAAGAGGTGGCACAGACTTCTGTAAGTCTGTTATTTGACCTGATTAATGAAAAGAAAGTAAAAAAGGAACGTATCGTAAAGTACAAACCGGTGGACGGAGACACACTGGGTTGATTTATATATGGCAGCGGAGGCATAAAGGAAATGAAAGAAGGACTTAAATATAATACACCATGGATTTTACAGCGGGCAGATCCGTATGTTTACCAGCACAGTGATGGCTGGTATTATTTCACCGCTTCCGTACCTGCTTATGACGGAATCGTACTGCGCCGTGCAAGGAGCCTGGAGGAATTACCGGGTGCGCCGGAGACAGAAATCTGGCATAAGCATGAGAGCGGGAATATGAGTGAACACATCTGGGCACCGGAACTGCATTACCTGGACAGGAAATGGTATCTGTATTATGCAGCGGGTGATAAGGAAGATGTATGGGCAATCCGCCCTTATGTACTGGAATGCTGTGAGGAAGATCCGATTACCGGTACCTGGAGAGAAATGGGAATGATGCAGTGTGCAGATGACGATGAATTTTCATTTCACGGCTTTTCCCTGGATGCCACTGTATTTGAAAATCGGGGCAGATACTATTATGTATGGGCGGAAAAAGTTGGAGTTGGAAAGCAGATTTCCAACCTCTATATCGCAGAATTAGAAACGCCTTATAAGTTAAAAACCGTACAGGTGCTTCTGACCACACCGGACTATTCCTGGGAACGTGTTGGATTCTGGGTAAATGAGGGCCCGGCTGTATTAAAAAAAGACGGACGGATATTCCTGACCTATTCCGCCAGTGAAACAGGTACGGCTTATTGCATGGGGATGCTCAGTGCTGACGGCGAAAGTGATTTGCTGGATCCTCTGTCCTGGAAAAAAGAGCGTATGCCGGTATTGGCATCAGAGGAAGCCTGTGGCATCTACGGACCCGGACATAATTCCTTTACAAAAGATAAGCAGGGGAATGACATAATGGTGTATCATGCGCGGACGGAGAGGGAAATCACCGGTGATCCATTGTATAACCCAAACCGGCATGCGATGTTAATGCAGGTAAAATGGAATGAAAAGGGCTTCCCGTTTTTTCGGATTGTATCATA
>NZ_JAWYAJ010000214.1:0-2818 GCF_034124845.1 Robinsoniella sp. | reverse complement strand
TGCAATTTAAAGGACAAAAAGCAATACGTGATCTGTATAGCGGTGATTGGAATTGAGCTGGCAGCAGTGCTTTCTTCATCGTTTAGCACGCCAAAATATGTGAATCCGCCATGGGTTCATCATTATCAATATGAGAAGCTGGCACAGTCTTTGGCGAAGGGGCATTTTTATCTGGATATCGAACCTTCCCGGGAACTGCAGGCTATGGATAATCCTTATGATAAAAATCTGCGCAAGGAGCTGAATGTTTCACATGAATGGGATACCGCTTATTACCAGGGAAAATATTATGTATATTTTGGAATTATGCCAGTGCTGTTTTTTTATCTGCCGTTCTATTTAATTACCGGTCATGGATTTCCTACCATAGCAGGAACCGTTATCTGTGAAGCATTTTTGATTCTGGGCATTTTATTGCTGCTGCTTGCGCTGGTAAAAAGATATTTTCGTAAGACCACATTAGGTATATTCCTCATGCTTGATATTCTGCTGTTCTGCGCAAGCGGCATTTTGATTATAGCAGTATACCCCACGTTCTATGCACTTCCGATTATTATGGGATTATGCTTTGTGGTATGGGGATGGTATTTTCTACTATCGGGGCTGGGGCCGGACAAGATACGCATGAAACGGGTACTTGGGGGATGCATCTGCCTGGCACTCACTGCCGGATGCCGCCCGCAGATGCTGGCAGCCTGTTTTCCGGGACTGTGCATTTTGATCCCGCATTTAAAAAAGATCTGGAAACTTAATCAAAGAACCTGCATAAAATACGCCGGTATCTGTCTTGTACCGTTTATCGTGATTGGATTAGGTCTTATGTATTATAATTTTGCGAGGTTTGGTTCTCCCTTTGATTTTGGGGCAAATTATAATCTGACTACCAATGATATGACGAACAGAGGATTCCATCCGGACCGGTTTCCTTTGGGAATCTATATGTTTTTGTTTCAGCCGGTGAATTTTCAGGCACAGTTTCCGTTTATACAGAAGACAGATGTGGTAACTGCATATCAGGGAATTACTATTTTCGAAGGAATGTACGGAGGCATATTAATGCTGCATCCTTTTTTATGGATGAACCTGCTGCTTTTCAAAGTAAGAAAGGGATTGAAGAGAAAAGGGTTGCTGTTGTTTGCAGGGGTTTCTCTTGGTGCAGGTATGATAATTATGTGCGCAGATGTGCAGATGGCGGGCATATTAATGCGCTATATGTGTGACTTTGGAATATTTTTAAGTATACCGGCTCTGCTGGTAATTCTGGAAGCCGTAAATGAAATCAGAGACAAACAATTTCTGGCATTTATCAGTGCCGGGACAGCAGTATTAACCGGAATCAGTGTTCTGCTGGGTGCATTGTATCTCTGTAAATGAATGTGAAAGAGGTGAGAAGATGGATAAAATTGCAGTTTTAATACCATGCTACAATGAAAGTACTACGATAGGAAAAGTAATCCGGGATTTTAAAAGAGCTTTGCCGGAGGCCGTGATCTATGTCTATGATAATAATTCCAGCGACGGAACGGATGAGGCCGCCAGAAGGGAAGGTGCGGTCGTCCGTTATGAGAAGAAACAGGGGAAGGGAGAGGTCATCCGTACCATGTTTCGTGAAATAGATGCACATTGTTACCTGATGGTGGACGGAGATGACACATATCCTGCAGAGGATGCAGGGAAAATGTCAGATCTTGTGCTGGATAAAGGAATTGACATGGTAATCGGGGACAGGCTGTCTTCTACCTATTTTGAAGAGAATAAAAGGCTGTTCCACAATATAGGAAACAGAGTGGTGCGCAAGCTGATTAATCTGCTTTTTACCAATAATATACGGGATATTCTGACGGGTTACCGGGCATTCAGCTATCGGTTTGCCAAGACATTTCCGGTATTATCCAAAGGGTTTGAGATCGAAACCGAGATGACGATTCATGCGCTGGATAAAAATATGCATCTGGACAATGTGATTATCACTTATAAGGACAGGCCTCAGGGAAGCGTTTCAAAACTGAATACCTTTTCCGATGGAATCAAGGTGCTGAAAATGGTTGCAAAATTATACAGGCACTACCGCCCCTTTTCCTTTTTTCGCATTATTGCAGTAATTTTAATTCTGCTGTCGGCTGTCTTCTTCGTTCCGGTGTTGGGAGAATACTTCCGGACCGGTTTGGTAGAACGCTTTCCAACACTGATTATCTGCGGATTTCTTGTGGTGGCGGCGCTGCAGTCCTATTTCAGCGGTTTGATATTAAATGTAATCAGTACCAATCAGAAGCAGCAGTTTGAATTATCGCTGAATCAATTTGAAGAATACAAGTCCATGCAGGATAAAGAGGCTGGTGGAAATGAGCCCAAAACGGTGTAATGCAGTTTGATTTAGAGCTTGCACATTTTTCAGGATGTTAGTATAATGTGTTCAGAAAAGCGGATTAGTACCGCTGCGATTACAACCGGAAAGGGAGCTGATTATGTATAAGCATCATGAGGAATCTCTGAAAAATTTAGTGGACTATTTTAAGATAAAGGATGATGTAACTGCGATTGTCTTTGGCGGGTCCGTTGCCAAAGGAATGGAGCGTCCGGATTCGGATCTGGATGCCATGGTTATTCTGACACCTCAGGGATATGAAGAGAAAAAGGCGGAAAACAGGCTGTGTGAGATTATTGACGGCAGATGTACATATGAGGGCGGCTATTTTGACATTAAGTATATGACCAAAGAATACTTAAAACAGGCAGCCCAAAGAGCCAATGAACCTACCAGAAATTCATTTATATGCGCGCGGGTGGTTTACAGTACGGACCCGGAAATCGAAGAAAT